>WJXE01000043.1 GCA_009665115.1 Nitrosopumilales archaeon | reverse complement strand
TTGCATAAGAACGCCTGCCACATCTAACTCGATAAATGCATAAATATTTAGTTAGCCATGATATAATATTTGTCAGTTCCTGCCGCCGCTCCTACTATTACAAATGCTAATCCTGAAAGGATTGAAGTAATACATTCTACAGAAAATATAATCGATGCATACCTACAAGCTCTTCATAATGCAAAGAGCAGATGGGATTGTTTTTCAGATGTTAATTCATTGGCTGTACCTGTTCTAATCAAATCAATAAGGGAAGCGTTGTCAAGTGCTAAAAGTACAGGGATAAAATTAAGATTTGTTACTGAAATTACAGAGGGTAATATTTCTCAGTGCAAAGAGGTAGTAACGATTGGTGAGATACGTCATCTAGAAGGTGTAAAGGGAAACTTCGCAGTTAGTGACACAGAGTACATTGCCATTTCCTGTGCCGCCATTGCTGCTTCCAGTACGACTACTCGTAATAGTACGGAATCGCAACCAACAACAACGGCGACAGCAGTACCCCATGCCGTCTACAGCAATGTGAAAGAAGACGTACAACAACAGAAATATGTATTTGAAATCCTTTGGAACAAAGCAATCCCCGCCGAACAAAAAATTAGAGAAATTGAAGAAGGAGTAATACCTGATCGAACAAGACTATTAGAAAACCGAGATGAAATTATCAATGAAATTAGACGTTTAAACAATACCGTAAGCAAATTATCGATTTGTTCAGGATTCGGAGCAATGCAAATGGCCTACAATTATCTCTTCGATTCATATACGAAAGTAGTAGAGAAGCATCGAACAGGAAAAGGTGACGGGATGAGATGGATTGTAAATATGGACAATAAAGATAGTCTAGATTTGGTCAAAACCTTCCTAAATGAAGGAATACATGTAAGACATCTCAAAAATATGCCACCAATGAATTTTGGTATTTCAAATAAGGAGATGGCGGTAACAATAGAAAAGATGGAAGGGGGTAATATGAGCCAAAGTTTCTTGATTAGTAATGAGCCTCTTTATATCAATCATTTCAACTCTTTATTCGATGAATTATGGAAAAATGGAATTGATGCCGAAGACAGGATAAAGGATATAGAAGAAGGTGTTGACACCGATATTGAAGTTGTACCAAACGCAGCCACAGCGCGTGAAATATACTTGAATCTAGTATCACATGCTAGTGAAGAAATATTGCTTATCTTTCCAACTATTAAGGCTTTCATTCGTCAAGAGAAAATAGGAATAATAATAGCATTGAGAGAAGCCTCAAAGAAACGCAATGTAAAAGTTAGGATCTTAATGCCCCACGCCGATAGTTTATCTGAAGATAAAATGCAAGACCTCAGACAGAATCGTGATAAGAATATTGTCATTAGAAACATTGAACAAACTTCAGGCACCAAAGCCACAATTCTAACAGTGGATAAAATAGTGTCATTAGTAATGGAGCTAAGAGATGATACAAAGGAAACTTTTGATGAAGCGATAGGCTCATCAACTTATTCGCATAGCAAAGCAGGTGTTTTGTCTTATGTTGCAATATTCGAGAATTTATGGATACAAACCGAGTTATATCAACAAATCTCAGAATCAAGTCGACGACTTGAACTAGCAAACGAACAATTAAAAATTCATGACAAGATGCAACAAGAATTTATTAGCATAGCCTCGCATGAATTGAGGACCCCAGTTCAATCAATTCTTGGATTTGCTAGTCTGGCGAATAAAGCACAGATCGAACCAATACAAGCATGCAAAGGCATACTTTTAGAAGCTTACAAACTCCAACAATTAACAAATGACCTTCTAGACGTTAGTAGAATTGAAAGTGGTGCCAGTCTTAGCTATGTGATGGAAAAAGTTAGAATCAATGAAATAATTTTGAATATAGTAAATGCGATAAGAGTTAGTCTTAAACAGGGTGTTTCAATTGAGACGGGGCTTGGCGCTAATATTGGTGGGGTTGGAAGTGGCGGAATTCATGACAATAGTGATAATAATAAAGAGATAGAAATTTATGCAGATAAAATTCGTATTGCTCAAGCAATATCGAATATCGTAGGCAATGCTGTCAAGTTCACTGATAGGGGAACCATAAGAGTAGAAAGCTTGGTTTCTGTTGATAAAAAAAGAGTAGAAATCAAAGTTTGCGATAGTGGAAATGGTATTGCAGAAGATATCCTTCCAAACCTATTTGACAAATTTGTAACAAAAACACCTGGAAATGAGAATAAACGCGGAACCGGTCTAGGACTATACATAACTAAAGCGATAATAGATGCACATAAGGGAGAAATTTTTGCAGCTAATAACAACCAGGCAGTAGGCGCTACATTTACTATTGTATTACCTTCAGTCTAGGCTGCGGAGAAGATCAGGTAGTCGGTGTATGATTTATCACGTAACGTCACGTCTAGCTAAAATGTTCTGCCTTTTTGAAGTTCCCTTAATCCTTCAAGTCCCTCAATTGTTCGTGCGTGGGAGTAAGGTCTTTTATTTGTTTTGTGTTTGCATTTAGTTTCTCCAAGCCTTCATAGATCTCATTTGAAACCGTTAAAAAACCGTTTTGACCTTCTATTAATTGTTTAGTAAATGCTATCAGAATCGTTAAGCAATTAGTTAAGCCGGAAGAACGAATTCCCGAACCGCTACGGCTTGCAGATATCTACTCCAAAGCGCAAGCAAATTCGGGACCTTAAACGTAACCCATTACATGTGAGCACAATCAGAACCATTGACAGCAAGTCGGACTTCATCACTAGTGATACGGAATAAGCTTTATTTGCTACTTTTTGCGATATATTGCATTGTCCTTCACATCACGCACAGGGCTTCTGCAAACGGCACGAATTTCCTAAATTGATCTTACTTTCTTCTCTCGTTAATTTTTCTTTAGCTAATGGATGAGGTCCAGTAGCCGTACTAGCCTTTAGCGAGCAAGACTACAGGCTAATGAAGAATACAGCATAGCCTCTTTATATAGAGAATTCCCATTCTTTTCCTATTCTTGTCTGTTTCAGAAAACTCACAACAAGATAGTACGGAGGTGTTGTACGGTGTTGAAAGTGCTGTTGGAAGAGGCGTCCAATTCATGCAAAATGCAAACAAATGGATGGATCTGTATGGAGATGAAAATGGCCCGTCCATAATCATTGAATTTCCTGATATTTACAAGAATAACTATATTGAGGCTAGAAGAAGAGGAGCTAAAATAAGATTCATCACAGAAATTACTAAAGAGAATATGCGTTACTGTAAAGAACTGATAAAAATTGTCGATGAATTTCGTCATTTGGAGGGATTCAAAGGCGGCATAGCGGTTAGTGAGTCCGAATATATGACTACTACCACATTACGTCAGAGTGAGATCCTGACGCAAGTTTTCTACAGCAACGTCAAAGAAGTTGTTGAACAGGGACAGTATGTTTTTGATACTTTTTGGAAAAAAGCAGTTCCTGCTGAGCAGAAGATAAGAGAAATAGAAGAGGGAATAGTACCCGATTTTATAGAACCAATCAAAGATGCTAACGAGATTCAAAGTCTTCAGTTAAAACTCGTAAGCTCTGCTCAAGATGAGATATTGATAATATTTCCTACTGTTGACACTTTTCGTTATTACCAAGAAGTCGGCGTTATTAGATCCATTTTAGATGGATTGAACAAAAATCCAAGTATGAAAGTGAATATTCTAACTGCTAAAGATAAGAATGTAATAGATATAGTAGATAGACTTCTAAGACAACATTCCCTCCATAACTTAGATATAAAATATATCGTCCAACCAGCTGAAGCCACGGTGTTAACACTCGTTGTAGATAGGAAATTCTCTTTGTCTGTAGAAGTAAAGGAACAAGAAAATAGTCAGGAAACCATAATGGGACTTGCAACATAGTCTAATAGCAAATCAACTGTATTGTCATATGCATCAATCTTTGAAAGCCTCTGGAGACAAGATGAGCTTTATGAGCAGTTAAGGCATTCGACTGAAGATTTAGGTGAGATGAAGCGATATCTAAACCAAGTATTAAGAGAGGTAAAAAGAAACAAGTGATATAGCATGAGAGAGTGTATAATTTTTAGATTTGGTTATTTCTGATAGATGAGAGATGTAGGTGCTTTGATGCAGTTGCTATTCACGCTATTACTTCCGCTACCACTTGAACTTCCGCCTATGACTAAGTACCATTGTTCTTGTTATGCTCAGATCGTAAGGACGGTATGCCCCAAAGTTACAGATATAATAGCACAGGGCAATTTTACTCATGTTTTAAGCAGGACCTCGACCTGAGGGTATATGAAAATGTCTCTTCGTTGATACCTTCAAATCAAATTAAGTGACCCTATATCATACTTCGTAGAAGTACTGCTAACTATTTGATTGTGTACATAAAATATAAAAGGAATTGCAATTACTGACAAAATAATATGCAATAGATAGATCTACATTAGTGATTGTTGTAGTAGCTGCTCTTGCAGGCCTACTTGCATCTATTACTAGTACCGCCTACACCCCAAAGCAGATAATACAAGATGTTGTTGCAACAAATAACACGACAACTCCTTCACCCTCTCCAATCATAGGCAACCTGACTCTAGGAAACCCTCAGCTTAGTTACACAGAATATGACAAGACAACGAGCTTCAAACCAGCAATAGTTAATGGAACACACGGAATACAAATATCTTTCACAGGTCATGGAATTCTGAATGGTATGAATATTACCGATAACGGCAATGCGTTTATAACCAATAGTACTGGTGGTACAATCTATACGGCTGGAGATGGAAAGTTAGTCTCTAAGAACGGTGCTGGAACACTAGCCTTTGCATTTCAAGGTACAGGACATTATGGCGCTGATGGGAAGTTAAGAGATATTGGTACTATCTTCCAACACCACCATCCGATAGGCAAGGTACCCCTTGAATTTAAGGCAACCGGAAATCTGGCGTTTCTAGACAATATGGTGGCCATCTACAAAGACGAAATAGATAAAGCTGGAAATACCGTGACCAAGATCTGGTTTCGGAAGTAATCAGATAATTGAAAATGCATAGGCACGTCCAATTACCAAACCACAATTTGATTGTCGAATTATAGTTCCATCAAAATATGTGGCAGAGGAATGTAGTCGAATAGACTTAAAGTATGAAGTAGTTATACCGCATGGATTTGACCCAGATCAATTTAATATTGATGTAGGTTACTCTCATCATCTCCGTAAAAAGCTCGCATCCGACAAGATATTGTTCTTTTGCGTCGGCAATTATCATATCAGAAAGATATGAGGAATTACTACGTTTACGTAGGGAACGGTGAAACGTAGTAATTTTGATAAAGCTGTGTAGAACATTCGAGATGTTATAGTTGTGAATCATGATAGAGCATCTGATTTTGAGGTAGCATTATAGATGATGGCATGCGATTGTTATCTAGCACCAAGTCTAGCAGAAGGATTCTATCTCCCAGCATTAGAAGCTGCCTATGACTGCGGCAAACCAGTGATTTACCCCAACACATCACCATACACTGATTATCTTAATCAAGAAGTTGGATATCCTATTGCTTTCGTAGATGAGGAGATAAAAAAACATCAAATTGAACCTTTCAATCCTACAGTAAGTTCATTCAGAATAGCATTGGGATGTAGAAGAATTTACAGGTGCAATGATTAGGGTCCTGCAACAGCCAATGGAAGCCTTTGCAAAAGGAAGGAGTGCTATAGCAATGGGTCGAGTCATACGATAAGTTAACGTAGCGATGCCAGTTCGGGAAAACATTATTGCTATCAAATGCTAATAATAATTAATGGATATGTCTTCAACCTGTGCTACTTGCGGTAAGAAGACTCGATTATCCGATTTTTTGTTATATGTGCGACGACTACTTTTGTTCCGAAAATTGTCATCTTCAAAAACATGCCAAACCATGGCAGAAATATTGATGCAGTCGCCCCAGCGAAGTGCTCAAATCATGATATCATACCATAAATTATTATTGAAGAGTAGAAAGGAGTAGTATTATAATGCAAGCTGCAGTCGTTCCAGCAATTCATGGTAAATGGGAAGTTAAAGATGTTCCAACGCCACATCCAGCTACTAATCAGGTTCTAATAAAAATACATGCGAGTGGTTTATGCTACACTGATGTTCATATCACAGAAGGTCATTTGCCTACCTCCGCTTTTCCTCGTACTATAGGTCATGAACCAGCAGGTGAAATCGTCGAAGTGGGAAGCGGTGTCACTAGTCGCAAGATTGGAGACAGAGTAGGAGTACCTTGGGTACAAGCTTCATGTGGTAGATGCGAATGGTGTCAACGTGGGAAGCCAATGTTTTGTGCGCAGCAGATAGCTACTGGTATCAATACTCCTGGTAGCCATGCAGAATATATGGTAGCTTATGCTGATGCGACAACTCTTCTTCCAAATGGAATATCATATGAGCAGGCAGCTCCTGTATTTTGTGCCGGTTACACTGTTTGGAGTGGTTTAAGGTTCGCTGATCCAAAACCTCATGAGAAGATAGCAGTATTAGGAATTGGAGGTTTAGGGCATTTAGCAATTCAGTTCTCCAAGGCCGCCGGTTTTTACACCATTGGTATAACGCACTCAACGGATAAAGAAGAATTAGCAAGGAAACTTGGAGCTGATATGGTAGTAAGTAATGGAGACGCATTAAAGCGAGCTGGAGGTGCAGATGTAGTACTTGTTACTAGTAATTCGTACAATGCTGCAAGTGAAGTCCTAAAGGGTCTAAGACCTGATGGAAGATTAGTATTGATGGGTGTTTCGGCCGAACCGCTTGTAGTAACGGCTGAAATAATAGGTAACCGTAGCCGCATTATTGGTTCTACACAAAACGGCCCAGAATATCTTTATGAAGCATTAGATTATGTGGCACAAGGAAAAGTCAAAATAATTGCGGAAACATACTCTCTTGATGATATTGCTCGGGCATATGAGAACGTAGCTGCAGGAAATGTGCGTTTTCGTGCAGTAATAAAAACCATCTAGAGACATTCTATCTTGCTTTAAGTATCATATCCATATAGTCGTGACTGTCGCACATATCAACCTCCTTGAAAAGAGGTTTTCAATGCACGGAATGGGCTCACATTATAACAAGGAAGATAGTAGTAGTCATTCTATGGTTTTAGATGTTTCCATGTCGTATTTTGCAATCCCTGCATACCCGCAAACTAATGCTAGAAAGGTAAGAAAGACATCTGGAGACATTTCTAAACTTCGCAGTGATTAGTACGGTAATCACAGCAGCCATCTTAGCAGCTGGTGTGGTAGCAGCGGTGAAGCTTACAACTCAATCAGCATCCACAATGACTATGATGCCAGGGAACCAAACGGGCGGTAAGATGATGTCGGGGAATGCTACGAGTAGTATGATGAAGGGAAATGAGACTACACCGCCCATGTTGCCTAAGAAAGAATATCAATAAATTTTGACATGAAGTAGAGACAGATCTAGGAATAACATCTCCTAAAAATCAATAACTCACCCACCACTTTTTTTACATCTGGAGTACAAGTTTTTTTAGTTGCTTATATTCCATTACCAATTGCTAAGAATCTTCCCGTTGTTCATCCGAGGAATCTTCGTCCTCGTCTAACTCATCCAAATCTTTCTCGAAATCATCCTCGAGCGGGCTATCGGAGTTAGTATCTTCAGACATCTCTGATACTTTGCCAGCTCGGAGATAATTCAATGAAGAATTAAAGGATTTCTATTACCCTATAATTGCCCTATAATTGTGTCAAATTCTCTTACGTCTTAAGATCCCATCATGCCAGGAATTTTAAGCGGGGTTCTATAATCCTTAGTAACACTTAAGCCATGATCTGCTGTAAGTGCTGTGACTGTTACTGATTTAAGTGTAGAATTTTCTGGTGGCGAAAGCATAGCATTTTCACTTCCAATCACACTAAGCATCAACTAATCATTGATGTTAATGGTAAACAGCTTACAAGCGGAGACATAGCGTCTGGCAGCTCTGGATTGCTTTCATTTAAACCGGGCATTGTCTATACCATCTTACAACAATGAAGGGAATAATCCAATCCAAGTAGGGCGATCAACAAAAAGGAGTATAGCAGATTCACTATATTGTACTCTCCAAAATTTTTTTAATCCAACAAGAGGTCGATCGAAATGACTAACAAAAGGCCTCCTAGGTGTTACACTATCACTCATGGTGGAATGAAGGGTCAGATGACGATGATGGCTGACATGCCAAGAACTTAATACAAACTTGCATGATTCCCATGGCCAGAGCAATAACTATGGAACAAAACAGGCATTTGAGGCTGGGCCCGAAATTAGGAGTTCTAACACCTATATGATAGTCAAAAATGAGAGATCAAAACGTGCAATCCTTGCTGCTTTGGGTGATACCGAGTTACAAAAGATCTTGGATGCAACGATGTTTAATTCGAAATCAGTTGGTCAAATTATACGAGATACTGAAATACCACATACTGCTGCTTATAGAAAGATCGGGTGGCTTCTTGAAGAAAAGTTGCTTGTAGTTGATAAAATCGATATTACAGAAGATGGTAAGAAATCTAGTTTATTCCGTACTGTACTAAAATCATTCAATATCAAGTATGAATATAATAATGTAATTATTGAAGCAGAACAGAATTTTGATACTTTGAAAAAGATTACTGAAAGGTTCTTTTCACTCGATAGCTGAACGCGATGAACGATATAATAATCAGTGTATGTATTGTATGAACGAATCATCTCGTAGATTACCAAGAGACAGCGTCGCTACTGTTTTTTTGAATCTTTCTTAGTCTTTCCAATAAATCAGTTATTTGTTGATGAGTTGGAATAAAAGCCTTCACAATGTCAATATCTACATTAAGTTTCTGTAATTCGTTATATACCTCTTTATCTTCTATAGTATCAATTAATTTGTTTATACTAAATGGTTTTTGCATTAGTTCTACTACTTGTTTTAGTTGTTTGATAGAATCTTCTAATATTTCTTTTACATGCGCAGAAGCAAATATTATTCTCTGATGTGAATTTACTGCAAGTATTTCTTTTGCTACTTCCATACCGTTAATTTGAGGCATCTTATAGTCTAATAATACTACATCAAAGGGTAATTGAAAACGTTGTATACTGCGCGTATCAGATGAGATCACTTCTTGAAATACATCATGATAACTTTTGAGACAATCTTCACCATTTGAAGTTACTGTAACCTTATGATTTCTTGCCTCTAAGACCTTTTTATAAAGTAATGCAATATCCTCTTCATCTTCAGCTATTAGTATATTCATATGATCACTGATACCTTAATACCGTAAGAAGAGTAATATGATAAGCACATTTAATAAATTATACACTAATCCTTTCTTTCTTTTATAGCAGTTGAATTTAAAAAATTAATCAGATTGTAAATGAGAATTTATCTATTGCCAATGATCTGATGACTATAACAAATTATGCATTAATAACACATGAATTTGACTTTTCTGCGGTTTCTGTAGCCGAAGATTCAACGTTGCATCAATCAATTCGAAGCTTTGCCGTAAAGGAATCGAAATTGCTAGATAGCATTGGAATAGCGCCCATGGAAGAAGAGATACAGAAAAGAGTCATAGAACTCACAAAACAAAACCAAGATAGTATGGTAGAAGAGTTTGGAATTCAGTCTTCCCTTACAGAAGAGGATATGAAGCAGTATTTACAGGAGGTAATAAATGAAGTACAGAAATATAAGACTACTACCAACAAGACCAACAATGGTAATACATAGACTCTAAAAGCATGGCAGGACGAAAATCTCAAATTAAATGTGCTTTATGCGGCAAGACCATAGTCAGTAATGAAAAGGAGAAACCAACTGAAAAACAAAGAATCGTGGAAATAATCGATGGTACAAGATACATCTTCGATACCAATGATTGTGTATTAATGTTCAAAAAGTTTAGAGGTGTATACGGAAGTGATTTTATCTAGGGGTTAAAGAGATTGACTACCTACTATCTACTACAGTAGGTAATAGGTAGGTTAACCCCGATATTGAAATTCCTAAAGAAGCTCCCAGCTTTTCCCTCTGATACCCCTTGATACCGTCGTTCTTTCCCTGATTTCACCTGTTACCATTGCATACTGCTTTGAGAGTAAATACAGTAGCGAAAAGAGATTGTAAAGGCTATTAATTTTGTTTAAATTGCTGTAAATCTATTTTTAGGATAGTGGAAAGTCAAAATAGTAGTTGCGATTCTCGTATCCATGCTTACAAGAATGACAAGACAATGTAGCAGTGTAGACAGGAAGCAAGGGTTATTGTGAGAAGAAATCTCAAACACGGGCGAGATTTCATCGAAAAGAGTATTGCAAGTAACGGATTATGACGAACTAGTCTATAAATTAACTTTAAAATATCGTCAAAAAGGCTATGATATTAGCAACAGCACGATTCCCCACGTAAAGAACACTTGCATGTAAAACGCTTTTTTCTTGCATTTCCTTAAAAGTCTGAAGCGCATGACC
>WJXE01000420.1 GCA_009665115.1 Nitrosopumilales archaeon | reverse complement strand
AGTGAGTATTCAGTCTGCACGGGTCTAGTAGGGAGTATCGTTCTTTTAATTATACCAAAATCTTCAAGCTCACGTAACCTAATCGAAAGTGTCTTTGTATTTATTCCTTCAATTGATCTTAAAAATTGACCAAATCTATTTTGTTTTAGCACTAGCATATTTCTTACTATGTGGAGTGCATATTTTTGCCCAAAAATCTTAAGACTGTTATCAACAGGGCAGGCAATCATGCCAAAGTTTTCCAAGTGTTCTTGTAATTCTATCATATTCATTACCCGTAATAGTATTACCACATGGTAACTATTAAGTTATATACTTACCTTTGTAAAGTATGTATATGGAATATATAGAAATGATTGGATGGATCGCATTAGGATTCGTACCTACACTTGGGATGCTGGAATATACAAATCGAAAACTGGCTAAAAGAACGTTAGTAAGACTATTCGTAGAAAGATAGTCAAATCATTTTATTTCGAAAACTACATAATTGATAGGTCTAGATACCATAGCCAAACAGACACACTATCTTGGTTGATGCTAGATCCACAGCAGACAATTTATCAAAAGAAATAGAACAGCGCACTAAACGTGTTTCTGAGCTGGTAAAAGCAATAAAGATATACTCTTACATGGACCGGTTTCCACTGCAAGAAGTTGATGTGCATGAGGGGTTAGAAAGCACATTGACAATTCTAGGTCACAAGATAAGAGGGGGAGTAGAAAGTGGAAAAAGAGGAGGAGTAGCATACAGAGATCTTATTCATTATTATACTACGAGAATGCCGGCTCAGGAAGAATACAAAATATTTTATTTGTTCCATGGAGAATATGCAAGAAAATAGAACGCAGGATGAATTGATAGGCCCATTATCTTTTCCGGCTTGATCTTTAGTATCATTCGCCCATGATCTGGTTTTCGATAGTAATATCTTCCAATTCCAAGGTACTTTTTGGCAAGCCTTTTTAGATGCTCATCTGCTCCTTCGGCCGTCTGCTCAATTACCCTTCCTTTTATTGACACCATATTGTATGGATTGTCCTGCTCTACAACAGATAGGGCTATCCTTTTATCATTTGTTATGTGCTTATTTTTTGCTGAAGATTCAAATGTGTTTATCAAGATTAAATCGTCGACCATTTCTGCCCAGACTGGAGTGACATGAGGGGAACCATCTTTTGACAAAGTCCCTAAAAAAACTAGATTTCTAATTTGAAATAGATGGTGTAGTTCTTCTTTACTTAAAGTTGTTGCACCAGCCGATAGGTTGCTTGTTTTTAATATAGTTTCATTGTCTGCAGCACGAGGAGGAACATCAACTATTTCCACAGAAGTTGCCATCTTTCTATCTTTTTTATCACCTTTTTGCATGTAACATAAGATTAGAAAGCTATCTAATAATATTATCGACATATATTATTCAAATCTATTGCTATCTACCCTGGCTTTTTGTACATTGACGCCACCATTTCATGCATAATGGGTCCTTGATTAAATGCATCAGTCAATGTTCTATTACGCCGATTCGCCTATTATCGTCGCAATAAATCTGTGTCCTCATGACAAGATCCTTCCTTCATGCTATGAGGGAAACCTATCTAAGAGCTAGCACAGTAAAGGAAAGAGATGAGATTCATTGGTTACTTGAATATAATCCGGGCGCTTGATATAGAGCAAAGATAACCTTGCTTAAAGATAGTGGGTATCACGTGTCTGAAATAAGAAGAATAACAAACGACCATGATAATAACA
>WJXE01000419.1 GCA_009665115.1 Nitrosopumilales archaeon | reverse complement strand
GATCAAAAACTTCGCATTCTTTAAACACTAATTTTCTGCTGCCCGGGAGGCAGACCGATAACCTCTCAACAACCATTCGCAAATTTCTTGGCAGTGAATAATTTGGTATCCTGTAGCTGAGAACGTTGTATCGCGAATACCAAAATGGTAAATAGAATATTTAACAGATAATAGAATGGTCTGTTATCTGTCTAGTCTGATTCCAACCCGTTATCTTGTCAGAGCAAAAATTTGTAGGCTCACTTTTTTTACTTCACAAGCGCCTGCAGCGCACATAGATTCAGAACGTCCATAGGTAGAACAATCAAAGATATTGTAGTATAGTAAAGGATAATGACACATGTCACTTTTCATGGCTTGTTTCTTCCTTGGACTGAATATCGACAAGCTCTTCATATTTTAGACATGAAAGGATTAAAAAACGGGTCTACGCTCTATGGATAATGGAGAAAATGACGTATAATAGCCTAGCTTTGGCTATCGCCATAGCTACTGGTATTATGTTGGCAACTTCAGGTTCTGCTGCCTCGGTGCTGGCTCAACAATATACTGCACCACCTCAAGGAAATTCAAATGCCACTACAAATAATTTTAGTAGCTCTTCAAACACTACAAAATTATCTAACCCTAATTCAGCACCAGTATCAAAGATTTCTGATAAAGGTATTTACAACGTACAGTTGAAATGGAGCTCTTCTTCACCTAATCAATCACCAAGCAGCGTGTCAAAGCAAGGATTTACGCTAGAATTGCTATTTCAGAATGCAAGCTCTCCTGTCGGTACTGGGGGCTACCCACAACGAGTAGTGCCTGTGGATAGTTTTAATATGACAATTTATGGTAATCATGGAAAAGTTCTCTGGAGCAAGACAAACGAACCCGTGACTGCCGGCAAAGCAGTTGAAACTGTCAATTTCACTAAGGGCTATGGTGGAGATATCACTATTTTGATAAATGATATCAAGTCTAGTGTTCTCAAGGGAACAGATTCAGTAAAATTTACAGAAAAGTTGGGCTAGTGAATTACACATGCTTCTGATCTGAGGTGTAGCATTGCATTCATGGCAAAACATCATTAGACAGTTTTATGCCAAACGTAACGACAACTAGCTATCTATGCTAAACATAAATAAATAAAGAGTTGTAGTTATTACTAATCTTTTGATTCTGTCTTTACTTCGTATTTCTCTTCTATTATGTTACCCTTATCGTCTCTCTTTATTTGCTTCTTTTCCTTAGTTTCTGTTTTTTCTTCTGAAGTCATATTTATTTATCTTCTTCTAGTTATAGTACATGCAATGTATGGTTAGAAATTCCTTTTTTTATGTGCGTCCAGGTTTTTTGGTGCAAGATCGGTCCTGCTGGCACGAAGAGCATTTGTAAAACAGCAGAAAATGTTTTGACCCAAAAGTATCAAAAATGTATTCTGTTCAACAATTTCCTTTAGATCCCAACAGCTGATAAGCTTCCAAATTATTATGTCCAAAAAAAGGACTCTATTACTACTACGACTATAACATTACGCTAAAATGATTATATGGCACCTATATTGTTATAAGAATTTACTATCTCTTCTTCTACTCCAGTTATTGGTAGAATAAACAATAAATGAAATAAGAACCTGAGTAGTATAATGATTATGATTATCGCAATAATTATCCAAATTATATTCAACAGGCCCATATACTTATAACTAAATAATAAAAGACAAACCCTCAATGATAAAGCTGTTGCAATATTGTTTAGTTGTTTTATTA
>WJXE01000418.1 GCA_009665115.1 Nitrosopumilales archaeon | reverse complement strand
GTCTTGGCAGTTTTTTGTTCAATAGAAAGTAAAAAGCATTTTTTGCATAGGTATTCTCCAGAGTATACCCTATGATATACAGTTAACCCATTGTGACATTTAGTGCAAGTTTTCCTCGACAGGAGTAGCAGTTATGGAATCGAGGTTATTATTTCTTGGTCTTAAAAGTAGGAGAAAGGCGAATTGTTACCCTGTATTTGGTAATCACAAGGCTTTTAAATCTGTAGCAAAGGCATTTATGTCTCAACCTCTACTTGAATCTGAGCGTGCAATTCAACGAAGACCTGTTAGATGAAATTAATCTCAAGATAATAGATATATTGAGCAGAGATTCATCAACGCCATTTGTTGAAATTGCCAGGAAGATCGGAATCTCTGACGCAACGGTACATCTGAGAGTCAGGAGGATGATAGCTGCTCGAATTATCGGCAAGTTTACAATTTCTGTAAATAATTGCCGTCTGGGCTACGACCACCTCGCCTTTTTGGGTATAAATGTTGAACCTGGTTTTGCTGAAGAGGTTGTTCTTGGATTATCGAATGTGGAAGCTGTGTTAGAAATTCACGAAATGCATGGTAGGTTTGATCTTATACTAAAGATTCGCTCTAAAGATTTGGAGGAGATGAGAGATATAGTTGTAAACAAGATACGTACTTTACCACATATTCTGGAAATAGAGCTAATGACTGTTTTAAAGTCGAGAAAAGAAGAACAAATGGTTCCTTTGAAAAGCGATATAGCAGAAAAAACAGAATCTGCAATCGCCTAGCCGTTAGAGCCTGATTACTTACTCACAATCTGCTCTGCTGCTATTGTTTTTGTTTTTCCTTCTTCGAGGTTTGCCACCAGTCTAGATAATCATCATGCAATTGCCTTCGTTTATTGACAGACTCACTTTCTGCCTTATCGCGTAATTCATCAATCTTTTCTCGGGGAGCAAATATTCCACAACTCTTGCAAAGAAAATTTTTACTATTAGGGTCAAATTTCAAATCACCGCCACACTCAGGACAGAAGTTTGCCAAATGTACCCTACGTGTCAAGATCCTAATAAAAGCATTGTGCGGGAAGAGGGATTATAGCATTAGATTGTTAACAATTCCTAAAGATATCATACGGAAGGACTGCTCTTGATTCAATTTTGCATGCATGCATATTATCATTATCTTATCGCCGGAACGTTCAACCTGGTGCAAGGACTTAGATCGTCATTCCACCATTTAAGGTGGTCAGTTCGCCCGTCATTTGCCATGCACCAGGATAAGAATTTTAGATACGCAAGAAATTAAAATGTTCGGTTTGTTACACACACTATTTTACTATCAGCATCAACCTTTACTTCCATTCCAGATCTCATAGCGTAAAAAGACCCGGTTTCAAGCGTATCCACAAGAGGTATATTTGAAATCGCGCACCCTGAGGCGGTGGTTATGTCTGCCTTGTTAGTGCTTATTATCGCAGCCGGCGCCGCGCCGTTCACTTTCAACGAGTATATAACATATGCCCCCACACTACTTCCGATAGCCCCAGGAAAAACTAATACTGCACCTTTAACAGAGGTCTTCTATGATGCCCTTCTCTGTGTCTATCATCGAAAGAAAATTAATTCGCTCCTCTGTAAGAAGTGCGTTTCCGATTCCATACCCCCCTACAATTTTTCTGCACTTGAAGCACGTGTTCAATTGTAGTCAGCGCACTCCTTAATAATTGTCTTCAAGTCTTTCAGACATACTCCTACTCTGTTTGAATGATTTAGATAATACGCGGCCTTAACACTGTTTGTAATTACCGAATCAAAGTCAGCCCGCGTGATTAGGGGCGTAAGACATGTGCACGAGTCGCACATGAACTCTCCACCGGCATGTTCAATTCGATCGATCAAACCGAGGTGTTCCGCTTGATTATGAATTGCTCTTGCACAGAAAATTATACAACGTTTCGTCAGCCTTTTTCCTTCAATCAGAGCTGCCAATAAATGTAGCTCATTCAATCCAAGCTGAGGACTGCCCAGAGCGATTAAGTCACCATCTTCCGCTGTATTGAGCTCATCTTTTATTGTGATTACTTCTTCCTTGCCACACGAGATAATTTCTTGTTTCGTGCCCTCTTCTTTGGTGAACATTCCGCAAGAGCCTGAGGTTCCAATCGCAGCTGAGAGAGCTTTTGCTTTTATCGTGTCAAGTTTTTCTTCGCCTGCATTAATCCCAATACAATTATCGCTTACTGTATTACCCGCGAAGTAACCTAGTAGGCCATAATCTAATTCTGTAGCGAGTTCATAATCAGGTTTGACGGTCACTTTTGCATGTCTGAACTTGTCCATCAGAAGGTTGGAATACGGAGATTTCCCCGTGATTGAACTTGCAAGCGCACTCAGGGCGCTCTCCCTATTAGTCAGCAATCCTAAAATCGAATTCGAAAATACTGCTGCATTACTTTCAGCGAAGCTCACAGCGCTACCTTTTTCAGGAATATCAAAAATCTCGTACGGAACACATGTAAACGAAGTAGTTGTACCCAACATATGGTAGGACCTGGCTATGCTCATCTGTTTTTGGGTAAAATTCTCGGAGAGATTTACAGTCTTATTTTGGTCAAAGCCCATCGGATTTATTGTCGTTCTTATCACGACCCTGGCACTTTTACTAAACTCTTCCAAGAAATCCACCCCGCTATCGCCGATAGTATTGTAGTTGACTCCCGATATGTGCGCCCATTTTACGGGGATCAGCCGTTCTGCTTCGGTAGCTTCACCTATTGCAAGTAAGATTCTATACGCAACCGCCAGCGATTCGCCGCGTTCGCCCCTTAGCATATTTTCTTCCTCCCCGGTGAGCTCCATTCCATAAAATTGAATTGTGAGGTGTAATAATTATTTTCCCGGCCTCATGTCGAATTTACCGATATTAAATGCGATTCCAAGGTCCGCTGAAGACCTCAGGAGCATCTTCTTTTCGCTCATATAAAATCGAGCTTTTTTACCTTCAACACGTTACTACCATGTATACTGCTTCTACGATAGGTTAACAAGCACACAAATAAACCCGTGGAGTTAATCATATAACAGGTATTAAGACCGGAGATGACGATGGAAGATCCAAGGATAAATAACCTGTTAGACTTACTTGGACACTCTTCGCTCTATCCCCCCCAGCAACAAGCCGTATCACATGGTCTCCTAGAAGGCAAAAACTTGCTGGTCACAACTCCTACTGCAAGCGGTAAGACCCTAATCGCAATTATGGCAGCAATAAAAGCAATTGAAAAAGGAATGAAGGTTTTTTACCTTACCCCTTTACGGGCCTTAGCTATGGAAA
>WJXE01000417.1 GCA_009665115.1 Nitrosopumilales archaeon | reverse complement strand
TCCTTATATAGAAAAGAAATAAAAGTTATTGAAACCATTCAAGTAATTTTCTACACGTCGTAATCTTTTAAATCTAAAAGAGTGTAGACGGCTTAAATTAAAAGAGGGATTGGAGATAGGAGAATTATGAACCACACAGGGACAAACTATCTCTAATCCTCTCTTCTTTAAGCCAAATCTACACCTAAATTATTATTATGCAATGGTAGGATAAATACGATTGCTAACTTTATACATTGTTCTTTATCTGTAAAAGATATCTGTCTAGCTAAGATTCCTATTCTAAGTAATACTTGAATCAATATTTTCACCATAATCTTTCTAATGAATTTATCATAGTTCGAATATATCGACAGATTCTCATATATTTTTAGCACTTCATGTGAAGCACTTCTGATATACTATAGCTGGGGATAGCCTCTGAGAAATGAGCCACAAAATCGTACATACAATAAAAAACGACAAACCAGGCACTGCACTAGTTGCAATAACAGCACTTGCTGCTGTATTGCTCGCAAGTACAGCAGCTATAGGAACCGATAATGGAAGCAAAACAAAAGGTTTCAAGAATGATGGCATTACCATGCCTACAAACACAAAACAAAAGCAAGAGTGTCAAACTGCTGGTGCAACCTCTCCAGTTACTGGCTCATGCACTGCAGTACCTCCCGCTATTCCGCGTGGAACCGTCCCCACAAACGTCGTTAATAATACTGGAAGCGTCATGAGTGAGTTCAAGTGACCTCAAAAGAACATGATACTACAGGAACTTGCTTCCCTATTTTTTATCATTAAATGAATCATGAGAATACATTACAATATGATTAGTGGCGGTCATACAAGCTCATGCAATTCGGGATAATGCCGTGGTACGCCTTCGGGTCCTTTGAGACTGTGACTATTGGTTCTCTACTTTGGTATCCGTAGTTATTATCACGTTTGTCTAACTAATACACGTCCGAAATTAGACGCATTCTATATTTCAGTCATGAATCAAGATGTATAGCCCTCATTTATGATTGTCTTTTATATTAGACATAACCAATATTTTCTTCAGTTAGAATAGTATGAATAGATCTGACCTCTTCACTCTTCCTGTTCGAAGTAGAAAAGTAGCTGTCATTACTGCCTGTGTTGTAATTTTCCTCGTAGTAGTTGATTTGTTAATGACCCGTCAGATTTTACCCTATAACAACACTTCGGAAACTGTAATGTTCGTACTTACTGTAGTTGTTGCTTATGGAGTAGGATCTTGGATTCTTTTAGGATATACTAAGCAAGCAATTAGCGGACTTAGAGCGAAATCTCACTTCATTAATATAATGTATTGGGCAGTAACGATAATTCAGTTTTGCTTATTAGTAATTTTGGTATTCGTGATATTTAATAACAGCAGCAGATTTCCAGTCTTATCAGTCTATCTGATTAGCTCCATATCAGCCTTGATTATTATTGCTATAATCAGTTTCAAATTCTTTTCATGGTATAGCCGAGGTAAAAGAAATGTCATGGTCTTGTTTTTTGGTATTGCTACTGCAACGTTTGGTTTTTCAATAGCGGAAGATGCTTATACTAAGTTAATATTAGTACAAGTGGTCGAAGAAAAATCACCTCCAGGAGTGATTCCTCAATCTTACTTTCTTTACAAAACGGTTGAAAAATATAATGGTGAAGTAGAGTTTAAAGTAGTAAATCCTAGCACGACAACACTGTGGATTGTACCAACTTCCCAATTAGCACTCGATAACGAACTAAATTAC
>WJXE01000416.1 GCA_009665115.1 Nitrosopumilales archaeon | reverse complement strand
GTTGACAGCTAACCACTGAAGATACTGTGGACTTTGTTTTAATTGTGAAGTGATGACCTGGATTGCCTGAGATTCACCGCTAGCTCTGGCTACATTTGCCCTAGCTGATGCCTGAGCCTGAACAACTGTCTGGTTTGCAATTACTTGTATAGCTTTTAAATTATTTTGTTCCGTCAGAAATTTTTGGAAAGCGACTACCTTTGACTCTACCTGATTAGCAAATGCTTGTGAGAATTTAAAGTCTGTTATGAATACTGTCTCGACAACTATATCCCTTGCTGATAGTGTATTACCGATAGTCTGAGCTATCACTGCTTTTGCTGTAGCTCTCTTAGTTATTAATTCTTCAGCATTGAATTTCGCAACACTTGCTTTAACTGATTCCTGTATCGTAGGTGCAATTATTCTGTCCGCGTAATCAGCACCTAGCTGCTGATAAATGATATTTGCCTGACTCGGACTAATATGATAGTTCAATGCTATGGTTGTCTGTACCTCTTGCAGATCATTAGAGGCAGCCGAGGCGTCGGCCTGGAATTTCAAAGTACGTACTTCCAGTGGTACTACCTGTTCAGCAAATGGAATGATAAAGTGTATCCCTTCTCCTAATACACGGTTTTCAACTGCACCCACATAGAGAACAACTCCTCTATGTCCTGCTTCTACTACCACTACTGATTCAAACATAATGACAATGATCACAACAAAGGTGATTATCCCTGCTACAATTTTTAATTTGTTAGAAGAAAAAGCGGAGTTTGAGGCCCTTGGTCCTTTATACTTAAACGGTTCTCTATCAGGGATTCCATTAGCGTTAGTTTTCCTGAAAGGGTTTCTCATGGAGCTATTCTTCTAAACTTGCCATAACAATTAACATTTTTGACACTTGGGGTTACTAAAGCAGCAATTCTAATAATTATATCCACAGTTGACGTAGTAGATCCTGAAACCCCATATAAACACAACTGCTGTTCAATACTAGACAAGGTTTAAGGCATCATTTCTTAGCATAACCTCAGATAAAGTAATGACTTTTTCATCCTCATAGATGCTATTACATACAGTAGTATTGTTATTCTCAATAACTGCAGTTGGATTCAGAACGGAAACTCCTTATGGAAAACAATAGTAACAGCGAACAATCAGAACTTTAGGATGGTAGGAGTTACCGCATCTCTATCTAATTCCGAAAAAGACTTTCAATTCAAATGTAGATATACGAGTTCTTTTTACAGCTAATCGTAATCCATAGATGAGAGGCATGGCAGAATGATTCTAATAAAAATTAAATTGGTAACACATATTTGAAGTACTAGTATCTAAGTGAATGTCTTCACTAATAGCTTTAATTTGTAGTCTTCGGTTTGTCATCATCCCGTACTACTGTCTCACTTCTTGCTCCTTTAAAACCTCTTGTAAATAGCTTTTCATTTCATCGTAGGACTCTTCCAATTCCATCGTTCTTCTTCTTACCTTGTTATAGGGTATGAAAAGTATTACAATGCAGGTAGTATTGTTCAAAATATAGTCAATGATGTTAAATGCGTCCTTGATGTAATACGTATTGGCTACAACTATAATATGATATAAAATCAAAGTGTTGGCCCTGAGATCATAGCAATTATATTTGCAATCTGATCACCATGAATTTTGACTCCGACAGTGAATGCCATCTTCTCGAAAAGGTCATGCCATTATCCATAATCAGTTAGATGCCAAGATGCGCCAGGTCAACGGCTTTGAACTGTGTCAAAAAAGACATGTTTTATTACAGGACTACTC
>WJXE01000415.1 GCA_009665115.1 Nitrosopumilales archaeon | reverse complement strand
CCTTTGGAAGACCAACATAAACGTTTTTCAAACTCAATACAGGTTATAAACAGGTCAGATTCTGATGATTTGAAAAGTAGCGATATCAAAATAGAAGTTAGAATACAAGGCCTTTATATCATAAGCAATTACTTCCCTAATATTGAGCATCTACCAGGAATAATTGAAGTGGATGTCTTGGATTCCTTCAAAATACTGTGTAGACGATTAAGCAGAATTACAGACAATGCAGGCAATCCTAAGGGGACCGTGTCTACAGAGAAGTTACCTCCGCCAAAGTAGAAAAGTGGCAAAGGCTTTTTCATTCGATTCCGCATCACAAAGTCACTGTAGTCTACAGCTGCATGCTTCTTGTTGTTGTTACTATTTCACGCTCAATAAGTCTAATCGGTCATTTTTAAGTCAGTTTAAACCAGATTCTTCGTTGATGATACTGTCTCATTTACTTTTGTTAAGATTCGATCGAAAAGGCTCAACTAGCGCGCTCATAAGGAAGATTAGTTTTTAAAATGTTGCATCAAAGATAACCTAAAAATTTCTTCTACTGTATGATTCTCATTGCGATGAGACTAAGTCAGTGTATCAGAAGGTAATTGACATTTCGTCATACGGGACGAATTCAATACAGAAATATTCATGGGATAAGGGCTCAGCTATAGGATGTCGAAGTATTCCCTGCCAGGGAATTTGAATTGGTGGTTGTTGTTAGGTTATCGGTCTGCCTCCCTGGACGCGGACCACAAACTATCTGTGGTCAACGACAAAACATAGTAGAGCCCATCTATAATAAAGTCCGTTATTCTTGTTACTATAAAGCAAAGACAAGAGCATTAAGATAAATTAATTATTCTCGACATAATAACCAGATAATTATTCAGTATTTAGAATCCCGAAGTTGCATTCTCAAATCCTATAAGCAAGAGGTGGATTATCAGTAACAATGTATTCAAATAGAGCACTGCTTTTTATAGCTGCTGCCATCACATTATCTCTCTTAACAACTAGTACAGCCCTCACTACCCCAGCCATGGCTTCAAGTAAAGGAGGGGGGTCTGTAGTACAAGAACAAGTAAATTCTGGTAATTCTAACCTTGATAAAGAAATAAACAAATTCTATAATTGTATATCCAAAACACATCAGGACCCGCCATCTATAAACAAAGTAGACAATTGTTATTATCAAGCCTTAGGTGGCGGTGGTAGCACAAGCAATAGTGGTGCGATGGGAACAGGCACTAGTCCGACATCCAGCATCCACCATCATAAACATGGCAACAGCACAAGTAACAGCGGGGTAACAGGAACAGGCACATTAATACTACCAACATCGGCATCTACCATCCATCCTCATAAGAAATGATTATTAGTATCTAACATAGTCTTTTTGTTTATAACAACAATCCACCAAAGCTGACCTGAAATTTTGGGATATCTATAACGAACAGTCACTCATTCTTTCTTCCTTTTTTTGTATTTGATTACCAAGATAGCCTATTCGAGCCAGAACCTGCATCAAACTGATTTAGCCTTCGATTTCTGGAAGAATATCATGTTTAATTATGATGATTAGTATACTCTCTCGTCGTAATAGGAGTATACTTCATATCAGCTGCAGCATATCTATCCTTACCAACGATTGTCAGAATCTTTCACACAAATTCTAACAAACCATGACGAATTTTCTAGGAAAGAATAATCATGGATCGCTAAAAGCGCTAGAGCTACTAACAAAGAGGATGTTCGTAGGGGAATAATCGGACAAACTTGTAAACATATATGGTCTTAGGC
>WJXE01000414.1 GCA_009665115.1 Nitrosopumilales archaeon | reverse complement strand
CTACCGGTGGATGCAGCTCCCCTGTTACAAAAAATTCTTGATAAAGGAAACATTCTATCTAAGATGCCGTCGGTAAAAGAGATTCAAAGATTTCACTTAAATCAGATTAAGACCCTTCCTCCAAAGTTTCTTGATTTAGAATTTGTACCCGAAAGCTTTCCAGTGTTTTATAGCAAGGAACTGGAAGCCAAGCGCAGAGAATTAAAACCTCAATAATAATGATAATAATAATGATATTGTAATAACGGATAAAGTGCCGTTCCGATTATTCAATCAATTTCCTTCTCTTGCTGATTGAACTATCCTAGTACAATGATATTCGAATTTTGGAACACTTGTCAAATATGATTCAGTGTATCGAACTGCATTCTAAGTTCTTATTATGAAGAATAGCCGTATTGCAATCATGAAAAAAATTTGATGATAATGGAAGACTAATTTGGCTGGTAAATAAGATTGACATTATTAATACTGAAGCCGAGAGACAAGAATACGCACAGCAAGCAAGAAAATTTGGCAGTAACTTATAGTGGTCTTGAAAAGCATGCACTAACACTATTATAACTTTATGTTTATGTATGTATGTATTAGGTATCTAGATTGTATTCATATTCATGTTAGCATAAAGTTTAGATCGATTGCTTTAAAATGTATTTTACCTATATGTATCAACTTAAGGAGAAATTACAGCGTCATTGGTCAAAGCACATAATAATAAAAATAATGTACTTCATGGTAATTATAAACGAAAACCGAGGTATGCTATTCTTGTAAATGATATGTTAAACGATTTCATACACGGAAAGCTAAAATGTGATAGAGCTGCGCAAATAATACCCAAAATAAAACTATTATTAGAAAAAGCAAGACAAAAGGATATACCCATATTCTATTGTAATGACGAACACCTTCCTAACGATACGTATGAGCTTAGACTATGGGGGCCGCATGCAATGAAAGATACAGATGGAGCTAAAGTAATAGATGAACTAAGACCATCTGCTAATGACTACATAGTACCAAAGAGAAGATACAGCTCCTTTGATGGAACTTCCTTAGATAGCTCACTTGAAGGAACCTATAATGGAAAAGGTGTTGATACCATTGTTATGACAGGAGTTCATACGCACATTTGCGTTAAACATACTGTATATGATGCATTTGTAAGAGGATATAACGTTATAGTAGCAGAGGATGGAGTAGAAGCTTTCACAGGAGATGATCATGCAGCTGGTCTGAAGTATATGAAGCAAAATTATGGTGCAAGGATAGAGAAAGTATCAGATATTTTAAAAAGTATATCTTACTAAACTATAATAGCCAAGAGAGAAGGGTTTGATATCACAATTCTGTTTGTGAGTTATTATGTAAGAAGGCGCCGATTTGGAAGAATTGGTTTATCTGGTTCTTCTTCAAAGTTTGGTGGTATAGGAAATCAAAGTAGTAGTAATAGTTCATTGAATTATCATTGCATGAATTGTGGATTAAAGCACAATCGAGCTGCATGTCCTAAATGTGGGTCAAAGATGAAAAGAGTTGGATCTTGACATTGTTAAGATGCCTTTATGCTCTATCTGCAATAAAGACCAGAGTATCATCACAGATCCTCGGTCTGGTGAGATCACTTGCTCGATGTGCTATAGCGATATTAGATAGGATTCCAGAAAGTGGTCCTTATACGAGAGCAGAGGATACGAGAAAACCAGATGCACCAAATTCGTTAGCGCATCATGATATGGGTATCTATGCAGTATAGGTCTGACCAAGAGAGAAATTGACATAATAAAGT
>WJXE01000413.1 GCA_009665115.1 Nitrosopumilales archaeon | reverse complement strand
GTATCAAATGGTGCATGTGGGCAGCATAATGATGTTTTTTTATTTCTTATGAACGGTCATTCCATAGGTATTGTGCCGGTACTCGATCTACTCATTGATTAACATTCTGAATAATGAGCCGGACAGATCGAGAAATAAAATCACTACTGGTTTCTGGACATGCTTAGTGGATACTTCTTGATCCATAACAAAACTTAATGCTTCGTGCCTTCCTCTCCATTTACAGTCAAATCAAATACTTGTCGCATGAATATCGTGATCGCATTTACATTAGAAAAGATATTTTACTCAAGTTAACCGAGTACGGTCAGCTTAACCAAACTTCTCTATTAAGCTATTGTGGCCTTAATCTTGTAAAGCATAAAGACATACTCAATGACATGGAACAAAAAGGGTTTATCAGAAGGGTAGAAGAACCATGGGGCAACAAAAAGATAATCAAATATAACGTTACAGAAAAGGGCATGGAATTTTGCAAAAGAATTTTAGAGCCCTATGAGGAGATGTTTCCCCGAAAGGGGTACTAATTTCTGTGAGGTCAGTAATAACATTAGCCAGATCTTTAACGATCGATGATAGCAGGACGTATCACTCTGCCCTTTCCTTTTTTCCTAGCTCATATTCCAACGATAACGATCAATTACAAAACATAAGAATACGTTTGAGGTATAAAGCGAATTGATTTCATAATAATGTGAAATAAATCAAGCAATGGTAAACATAGCAGTCGAATCTACCCAACATCCTTTTGCTTCCTATAGTGACGTTAGTCAGCCTGCAAAAAATAGTGTGGCTTATTTAAAGAAGTAGTCCGCCTTATTATATGCAGAGATTCGTTTGCATTCAGGACAGTTTTCCTTACTGTTGTCCAATCTAATAGTCTTGAGTGTCTCCGCATTCATTTGTGTGGCGAAGGGATATTCGAATCCGCAATTTTTGCATTTAACCATTAGGAGAGGCATATATAAATTAATTAGATGATAATACTATTTTAATGTTTTATGAAATTACGGTATGCTTAATTTATTGCCAATCATCTTCATAGATTCCTTTCATTGAGAGCCATATTTGATTTCGGTCAGCCTTGTAAAAGATCCATATTCCAGCCTTCTATTTATCATATTAATCACAACTTGCCGATAATCGTTCTACTTTTTATGCTTTTAAGGTGATTTCTTCATCCTACCTCTTTTCTTGACTTTAATTCTTCCTTAATATATTAGCCTGAGATCGGTTTACGAGCAAAGCATTTCAAATTTAGTCTGGGAAATACGCTTCTAAATTCGTCATAATTTGTCTCAAATGCCGTTATAAAACAGATCTGGACGCTATCGTCCCTAGGCTCTTTATTACTATACTTGGTTCTAGTATCTTGGTCTTTTAAAACAATGTCCCGCATTGTTGATTTAATGTATCAAAAAAAGAGAAATTCCTGAATGAAATATACGAACAAGTGTTAATAAGTGAAGATTTTTTGTTATTTTTTACTAATGGTAATTACTTTAATACATCAATATCTGAAGGGAAGTATTCACTCCTTGTAAATTGAATCTAGAGTAGATGCGACCCAACATTAGCCAATATTCGTGATACTTGGAGCAGACCCAGTGCATAGGTCTATAAAAATTCTGGGAAATTGAAACCGAATCGGAAACGAGGAGCGACAAATCTTCTCTGTATAGGACTAGAAAAGAGATCATTCATTCGATTAAAACCCAGCAACAGGATTTCGAAGTATTCCCTACCAGGGAATTTGAATTGGTGGTTGATGGGTTATCGGTCTCCCTCCCGGGAGG
>WJXE01000412.1 GCA_009665115.1 Nitrosopumilales archaeon | reverse complement strand
GCCACAGGCTGTCTAATCGAATATTAGACAGGAGAACGGACCTTTAAGACCACAGAAAGAGGAATCCAGTTTTTAAATATTCATAAGAATTTCAGACAGCTAACCAGTGTATGACCAGAGATCCCACCTACCCAGATGTAATTGTTAGAAACTGCTGAAAGAACTTGCTTAGAAATGAGCAACAGTTGTTGCCGATTGAACGAAAGATGAAACATGTTCGCGGGCTCGTGATCATCATTCTGAATGGTTAGTATACCAAAAAAATTGGGAGAATATTTGTGTCACCTTTTTTTGAATTGTGTTAGATCAGCGGTGTATGTCAGCATCATTGCTGCCAGTATTTAGGCAAAATGAGCTATTACTACAGAGATTGGCTTGGCTAATGTCTTGACTAACCTTTATGCTGTTGCTGTTATTGTGGTTGTGGTGTCCGTATGCCAAAACCTGTTGTGGTACAGCGAATGCTACTGCAGTCATAGCTACTGCTGCTACGATCGCTGCAATTGCTAAAGTCATGTCTTGTGGTTCATTTTTCACAGGCTATTTGCCATTATAGTATATCTGAACTGCTTCACAACAACTGCTAATAATACAGTAGAAATTGTCGATATATTCAAACTCTGATAAATTCATTAGAAAGAATATTGTTCTAATGTTACTAGATCTATTAAAGAGAATGATACTCTAAGCAACTCAGATATCTTTAATCTATTATTAATAACGCAGGCAGAAGCTCGGGCTTGAATGAAACGCACTATCTTTTTTCAGCAGGCGCTCATAATTATTTGCGACAGGACAGTAATATCATAGCTTCCTCTCTCATGTTGTGTTAGATTAATTCCATAGATCCGCCGGAGACGGAAGTATTTTTTTAAATAGCGGGGGGTTTATCAAGAAATATGTTAAATTACGAGTCTACTAGGACGTGCCTGCAATAGCTGTAGCACTTGTAAGTATTATTGCTTCTCTGTTGCTTTCTGTAATGGAGCCAAGTGGCCTACTCGGTATCCGTATTCATCATGTTGGGCCTTCTTTCTTGACCTCTTTTATTACCTGCTCCAAATATTCTTTCATATCTTTTTCTGTAAGAGAAGATTCAATTCCACTGCGCTCTCTCAGAACCTCTTGTTGTTCTCTCGCAACCTTTAGAACTCTCCGCTCTATTTCCTGCATCATTTGGGCTGTTCCAATATTATCTACTAACTCTAACAAAGAAGCTCGGATTGACGTTCTTAAAGAACTATCTTGTGATACTGCTATTGCCGAAGAGTATAAACCTACTGTAAACAAATACGAAGCTAACAATACTAGCGAATGAGCTGCCACTCCATAAGTTTGTTGTAGTGCAGAAGTGGAAAATGAAATACCAATTAGAATAACCCCTATCGAAGAAATAGTAAGATAATCTTTCACCTTTTCAGCACTTACATTCACTCCCTCTCCTGTTCTTTTTGTGATAAGATAAAAAGCAAGACCAAATAGGACACTACTGCCTATCGTACCAGCCCTGAACAGAATTCTGAAGTAAAATCGATATGGATCATACGCATGAAATATCAAACCACTTCCAATTAGATAGAGTGCCATGGGAATAGATAATGCAATCCAAAATTTAAGAGGGAGTTTCCCTATTCTGATCGTTCGGTAATACTGACGTAAGAGCGCTGCAACTGCGAGCCATGTAAATAAATAAGGAAATACTGTTAAGTAATTTAGTTCGTTATCGAGTGCTAATTGGGAAGTTGGTACAATCCACAGTGTAGTCGCACTAGGATTTACTACTTTATATTCTACTTC
>WJXE01000411.1 GCA_009665115.1 Nitrosopumilales archaeon | reverse complement strand
CATGGGTGGCATGGGTGGCATGGGTGGCATGGGTGGCATGGGTGGCATGGGTGGCATGGATGAATAAAAATGCCACAGGCGCTCACCTATTTTATAACCCTACTTTACGTTTAGTTGAGCACAATACACAGCATTTATTTTTTTCTTTCTTTAGAGCAATACTAGGTCGCATCGTGCCTTCCAGTTCATATCGTTCAAATAATTAAATGGCTTTCTCAACGCATCGGTAGTAGATTACTCCGCTGATTGTAACATCTTCTATCTTAATAACCACTTCCTTGTTCTTTGAATTCGAACGACGTTTGCGCGAAATCATGCCGCCGGTAAGCCCACTAAAAAGATCGGTCAGACCTAACTTCACCATCGAGTTATTTACGTCTTCTTCCTTTAGTCCTACTGCTTCTGCAATCTCCTTCGCTGAAAAACCTTTTTCTTTGTTTCTACATAAGAACTGGATGATTATTGCGCTCAGGTCTTTGTGAGCGTCGAACTCTGCTGCATCTATTGGAGGTGGTGGTGGCGGGTTCATTCATCCATCAGTATGTACCAACATTAACCGAGCATCTGCTTAAAAAGCAAGTATCCTCAAGAAAAAGATTTAAGTACGAAGGTAAACGCGACACGTCTACTTTGTCACGGCTTAAGATATATACATAAAAGAGTAGCAGCATTCTGACTGTTTGGGTGTCAGAAAATTAGATCTCCTTTATCAGAAAAAATAAAGGCTTACTACTCCTATATGAATCCCATTGTTGTAATGCCTGATTTTTTCGTTGACCGCGTTATAAAGTTAGGATCGAAAGAGGAATTCTTTAACAACATTAATGACAAAGCCATGCTCGGTGGTGGCAGCATACGAGGTGTTCCAACTGCCGATATCAAGGGAGGAAATGCGGCAAATGTTGCATATTGCCTAGCCAAACTAGGTGTAAGGGTCGCTTTATTTACTATGGCAGATGATATCGGAGCAGCTATCCTTAGACAGACTTTTTCGAGATTCGGAGAGAACGTGAACCTCTTGGTTACAAGCGGAAGACACGGCAGTACCACCGCATTTGAACTGCTTAACGAAAGAGATGTCAGGGTCAATATAATGATAAGCGATGTTGGAGACAACAGTAAATTTGGTCCAGACATGGTTAATTCTTCAGACCACCTGAATTATTTGAAAAATTCTGATGCTGCGGTAGTCGTCAACTGGGGCAGCAATCTAAAGGGAACACAATTGGCTGAACATGCGTTTAAAAATTCTCCCAAGTCTCTTCACTTTATTGACCCAGCAGATATCGAAACTAGGAAAGAAGACTTTAGAGACTCACTTAAGTATATTGCAGAATTCACCGATGTTCTAAGTATAAATGAAAGCGAATATAATTCCCTTGCAGAAGTTGCGGGTCTCGAACATCTTGACCTCACTAGTGAAGATATTGTAGATCATATAAAAAATGCTGTCAGGCAACTTGCAGAAAAAATTGGTATCAGCGTTGACTTGCATACTAGAAAAGGAGCAGCATGGTCGAATGGAAAGGAAACCAGCTTTGTCCGTGCAATCAAAGTTGACGTGAGGACATTGACTGGGGCAGGTGATTCCTGGGATTCTGCCGACATACTCGGCTACCTTGCTGGCTTGAATGCCACAGAGCGATTGACATTCGCTAATGCGACTGTTTCACTCTACCTGAGAAGCCAAAATGCGGAACCACCGACTAGTAATGAAGTGTTTGAATTATTGGAAAGGATTGGCGTATAACTGGGTGAACGTGGACCTAATTAATTAATTAATTAATTATGTTATCT
>WJXE01000042.1 GCA_009665115.1 Nitrosopumilales archaeon | reverse complement strand
ACTAGTGGGTTGGCAAGTTATCTCTTATTGAGACTGAGGAACCTACCACAGCTGATCAATATTATGAATACCGTCTTATTTTGTTATACGTTCTGTCGGTACCGCCGATGGGACAGGCTCAGTAGCTGCATAAAATTATACTAGACGAGTACAATAAGATAAAATTCTTCTAATGATTGCAGTCGAAATGAAAAAAGAGGAACAGTCTCCTATTTTCCCAAGACGATCTTTGCAAGGTCCACGGTACCCCTTATCGTGTGCTCACTCGACTCAAAGGATTGAATGCCCCTCTTCTTTAACTCCTCGTTAGTCATTGGGCCTATAGCTATAACAGCTTTAACATTTTTCAGTAAGGACGAAATATTATGTGGCGTATTCTGAGTGATCTCAAAGAAGGATCTAACATTGGATGCACTCGTAAATACAATCGCATCTACCTTTTTTTGTTCCAAAAGTAAAATAAAATCGTTCCATATAGGAGTGATTTCCGAAGTACGGACTGTATAAAGAAAAAATAGATTCACTACCATTTTCAGAGCAGACAAAGCCCTTTCAACGAATTCATTTGACGCTTCACTTCTAGGGATGAGGATCTTCTTCCCGTTTGGGTTTTCCATCTTGGAGAACAGTTCAACGAGCCCTATCGACGAATACCGTTCTGGAACCATTTTGACATCTATCATATGATCTACCAATCTTTGCTTAGTCTTCGGCCCAATTGCTACAACAATTCTGGAATTCAACACGGAAACGAGTTCATCAGTTTTGCAAATTCTACTCGCATGACTAAACAATACATCAACCGCCTGAGGGCTTAGAAATGCACAGTACTCATTTTCGTTTTTATTTACAGCATTAATAAATTCATCAACGGCTGACGGATCCTTTGGTACAATTTCAATTGTAGGCAACGGGATGGCTCTCCCACCAGCAGAGGCAATGAGATCAGAGAACTCCTGAGCCTCGCGATTATTTCTTGTTATCGCCAGTATTTTACTATCCAAACTGGACGGCATAGATATACTTATGACCTGTTAAACCATGCAAGCTTTTTGTGCAACGAAACAACCTTTCCGAAAATAATGATTGCTGGCGCTTCTATTTTTGCGCTCTGAGCTTTTCTTACGATATTACCCAAATTCCCTGTTATTTCTCTCTGCTTTCTGGTAGTTCCATTTTCGATAATTGCTACCTCGGTACTTTTTTTCATTCCTGAATTTATCAAAATACCGACGATTCGCGATAGCTGTTCTATACCCATAAGAACAACTAGTGTATCTACCGCGAAGGCTAATTCGCTCCAATTCACACTTGGCTCGTTTTTTGATGGGTCTTCGTGCCCAGTAACTATCGCTACTGATGAAGAGAAACGTCGGTGCGTCAATGGGATTCCGGCATATGCAGCGGATCCGATAGCCGACGTAATCCCGGGAACTATCTCGAATTTTACATTATGCTTGAATAGATATTCAGCTTCTTCTGCCCCTCTGCCAAAGATAAAGGGATCCCCACCCTTTAATCTCAGAACTCTCTTTCCTTTATTAGCATGTGCGACCATCAGCTTGTTAGTATAGTCTTGATGTGTTGATGCATCCCGTACTGATCTTCCTACAAAAATTGTCTCTGATTTGGATGGAATTTGATCGATAATTTCTTTACTCACGAGCCTGTCATAAAATACTACATCGCAACTCTTCAAGAGTTTCATTGCCTTAACAGTAATTAATTCCGGATCACCTGGACCAGCGCCGCATATGAATACTTTATTCGTCCTCATAGTTTCTTGTTCCAATCTTCTACTGCATTGCGCCAACCTGCTGCTAACTCTTTAGCCCCTTTTTTGAGAAACAAATCTGCTAGTTTAGTTCCTACGTCAGCAGGATGTATCGCGTTACCGCTCTTCTTCAGCTTAATATTCTTTTTACCGTCAGGAGAAAATATGCTAGCATATAGTGTGAACGTGCTCTGCCGTGGCTTACTAATGGCGACTGCCCCTACAGGAAACCTACACCCTGCCTCTAATTTTGATACCAGCGCTCGCTCAGCATCTGCTTCGATCTTGGATTGAGGATCTTCAACAGTCCTTAATAGTGTGATAAGCTCCTTATTGTCTCTCCTGCATACAATCGCAATTGCACCTTGGCCTGGAGCTGGGACAAAGTGCTTGATGTCGAACCTTTCAGCGATAACATCTTTCATCCCTAGTCTCGTCAAACCAGCCTCTGCGAGGATTACGGCATCATATTCCCCAGCGATTGATCTGCTGACTCTGGTCTCTACATTTCCTCGAATAGGTTTAACATGCAAATCCGGCCTGACCCTGAATAGTTGGATGGCCCGTCTTAGGCTGCTTGTTCCGACTATTGCGCCGGTAGGCAAGTCTGCCAGCTTCAAATCTCTTTTACTAACAAGAACATCATTGGGTCTAGCACGCTTTGGGATACTTGCTACAATCAATTTCTCTGATAGATCAGAAGGGATATCTTTCAAACTGTGAACTGCAAAATCAACTTGTCCTGAGATAACGGCTTGGTTTATCTCTTTTTCAAAAATTCCTTTTTCGTCAATTGTAAATAGTGGTCTTCTGTCGACATCACCCCTTGTATTAATGGTAACGACTTCAAATTCAAGTGAAGTTCTCTTCCTTAATGTACAAAGGGTAATCTCCGTCTGAGCGACCGCTAGTCGACTACCTCTTGTTCCCACTCTAAAGTTGTTCATAATGACTGTTTCACCTCCCGCAGCGACTCATAGTATGATTCTACAGTTTTATCAGCATCGTCTTCGCTGTGGGAATAAGATATAAAGCAAGTTTCTGACCGAGATGGTGGTATAAACACTCCTCTCTTTAAGAGTTCATCAAATAGTTTCCGAAACATGATTGGATCGGACTTGTTCGCACTAACTGCATTCTTCACTTTCTCATCTGTAAAGAAGAGTTGGAACATCGAACCGATGTTATTTATCGTATAATCAAGTTTGAAATTCTTCAATGCATCTTTGATCCCAGATACAATGTTGTCGCAGGTTCTCGCAACTTTTGGATATATCTCGTTCTTTGCCTCACCTAATACTTCGATCGTAGCGATACTTGCTGAGACACAGGCTGGATTTCCAGCATAGGTACTGGCTTGATATACTTTACCGCTCGGAGAAAGCTGTTGCATTATTTCTCTCTTGCCGGCGATCGCGGCAATAGGAAACCCGTTGCCCATAGCTTTCGCAAAAGTCGCCAAATCCGGTTTGATACCAAAGAATTCGCCTGCTCCCCCAAGAGCAAGTCGGAAACCGGTAACAACTTCATCAAAAATCAGTACAATATCATTTTGTCGTGTAATTCTTCTAATCTCGTTTAGATATTGCTTTTCTGGCAATACCAGTCCCATATTTGCAGCGACCGGTTCAACTATAACGCAACCCACATCGTCATCATCCTTAATTACCTGTTCTAGTGATTCGGAATCATTGTATGGGAGCACCAGGGTCTGTGAGGATGCTTCATGAATTATGCCATCAGATATACCATCGTAGACGCCTGGCTTCGGGAGCACATAGTCATATGCTCCGTGATAACATCCGTCAAATTTCACAACCTTTTTTTTTTTTGTAAATGCGCGAGCTAGTCTGATCGCGTTCATAGTGGCCTCCATGCCAGTATTCACTAGTCTGATCATCTCGGCGCACTGCACGGCCTTCGAAATTAACTCTGCCAATTGGATTTCCTCTTCAGTCGGAACACAGAACAAGCTTCCACCATCAATCCGGGACTTTACTGATTCGGTTACTGTTGAATAACTATGGCCAAGCAATAGCGCTCCGTATCCCATGCAATAATCTATATAAGTCTCGTTATCAGCCGTGCGCATCGTACTTCCTTTCCCTGATACGGCAAAGAATGGGAATGGATCATAGTAACGTACGGGACTATTGACACCTGAGGGAATGACCCTCTGGGCTCTATCGAATAGTGATTTTGAGTTGCTAAGCATAATGCACTGGGTGTTCCCTTTCTAAAATATTATAATTGTATCGCAATATGCGCTCAATTTTTTTTATTCGTTCAGAAGTCCTGCCATTTTCTTTGCGTAATACGTAATAATCAGATCAGCGCCTGCCCTTTTGATAGAGGTTAGAGATTCGGTCATAGCCGAGTCCTCGTCTATCAGCCCCTTGCCAGCTGCTGCTTTTATCAGAGCATATTCTCCGGACACACTGTACGCACAAATTGGTAAATTGGTATTCTTTTTTGCCTGATAAATCAGGTCCAAGTAGGGGATGGCTGGCTTAATCATAATAATATCAGCGCCTTCCCGAATGTCCTCTTCGATCTCATGCATCGCTTCTCTTGGATTAGTAAATGACATTTGATATGTCATCCTGTCGCCGAATTGAGGTTGAGAACAAGCTATATCCCTAAAAGGGCCATATAGAGGAGAAGCGTGTTTTGCAGAATAGGATATGATAGCGACATCTTCAAATCCATTTTCATCTAAACCTTCCCTAATAGCTTTTACCTGTCCGTCCATCATGGCTGAGGGTGCAACCATATCGGTTCCAGCTTCTGCGTGACTCGTTGCTACTTTTGCTAACGTGCGTACGCTCTTGTCGTTATCTACCTTTCCTTTGACTACGATGCCGCAGTGGCCGTGCGTGGTATATTGACAAAGACAAACGTCAGTTATAATGGCAACTCTATTTCCAAAATGTTTGCGCACGACTCTAACCGAGTCCTGGACAATCCCGTGCTCCAAGAACGCAGACCCAGCTCTTTTATTCTTATAGAACGGAATCCCGAACAGCATAATCGCTCGAACACCAAGGTCTAAGACAGCCTGTACCTCGTCGATGAGTTCGGAAGGGGGTATCCTTTCTATCCCAGGCATAGATTGAATGGTTTCACGCTTGGTTATCCGTTCTTGAACGAAAATTGGGGATATGAGATCCTTGACTGAAAGATGGGTTTCTTGTAGGAGGTCTCGGATAGCAGGTGTTGTTCTAAGCCGCCTTAGCCTAACAACAGGATAGCCAGCACCGCAATCACACCTACCGATCTTCATGATAGTTGAATAACCTGGCTGCAATTCTCATTACATCCTCATTTTTACTATCTGTACCTAATTCTTTTCTGAGACTATTCATTGGTGTAGACATAATAGCTTCTACCATAGCGTATGAGAATTGTTCCATTATTCTACGTTCTTCGGGCCCTATCTTAGCTCCGAGGATAGAAATAGCCTTCTTGAATTCGCGTTCTCTAATCTTATCTACATCCTTAAATATAGAAACAACCATAGGTTCCGCCTCCTTTCTCTTCAGGACCGTATCAACTAGTTTCATCTCTTCATCTATTATTCTCTGGGCCGACGCAATCTCATTTTTGCGGGTTCGAATATTCCTTTCAACTATCTCAGTAATCTTATCAATGTTAAATAATTTGACCTTCTTTATGGTTGCGACTCTTTCTTCAACGGTTCGGGGATTTGAAAGGTCAAAAACCACTAGCCATTTATCTCTCTTGGCCATGGCCTTCTCTATCCTATCATAGGTGATCAAGTAATAAGGTGCGGTAGTAGAAAGAAAAATTAAATCGACCTCCTGGAACATTTGCACGGCTGACTCAAATGGAACGGGATTGCCTCCTACTGTATCTGCAAATGATTTGGCTCTCTCAAACGTCCTACTAGTAATCATAAAATGAGCCTCTCTTTGTTTCAAAGATTTTGCGACGAGGCTTGCTCCTTCCCCGGAACCAATCAACAATACGCTTCTATTGTTCAATTTGTCAAAGTATTCCTCTGCCAACTTTACTGCCATCGAGCCTATAGAAACGCTACCCTTATTCACTCCAGTAGTAGTTCTGACTTTACCACCAACCTTAACAGCCCGGTCAAAGATAACTGAGAGATGAGGACCCGCATATCTGTTTTTGCGAGAAAACTCGAATGCACGTTTTACTTGGCCCAATATCTGATCTTCACCAATCACCAACGAATCCAAGCCTGATGACAATTTTAAGAGGTGCAATATCACGTCATTACCATTGCAAATTTCAATATTCTCAGCCACTTCGTTATAAGATAACCCTGCAGCACTCGCCCATCCTTCCAACAATCTTTGTTGGTCGGGATTTCTGCTCGCAGCAAAAACCTCAACCCGATTGCAAGTCTGTATGATAATGCACTCTTCTAATTCGGCTAGTTCTATCACTTTTTGGTGTGCGGCATTCAAATCAGCGAATGCAAATCGTTCAAGAAGATGGATCGGAGCATTGCGATAAGTAATTCTTGCATTAATTACCTGCAGTGACTGTGAAAGTGTCGAGGATGTTTTCATCTGTTATTCTTTCTCTTCCATTCACGCAAAAGTTCTAATGTCGTACTTTTAGCATCCTCAGTCTTATCCTCCTTAATAAGGTTCTGGATACGACTGTTTTCGATCAATGAATAAAGAAACTTTTTCCTTTGTTCGACTGTCTTGAATGTCGATTTTGCAGCAGCACGGGCGAATTCCTGTAATTTAGTATTTTCGATATCGGTTTTTTTTATTACCCTTCGAAGCATTCTCTCTGCTTTAATTCTCACCCTTCGCGACATTATAGGACTCTTACCGGATGTGGATATTGCGACTTGCATTACACCCTCAATATTAATAATTGAGGCATATGAAAAGTCACTAATGGCGGGGTCATCTACAGCATATACGAATAAGCGCATGGAACGTGCCTTCTCGACAAGCATCCGGTTTAACACTCTGTCATTAGTGGCGGCAAGCACCAGAAATAGATTATTATAATTATCAAGTACGCTTGCGTCTTTTATCTTTGTTTTTACAAGTTCGATTCGTCCTTGTTCTCTCAGATGAGACAAATAACGATTTAAACGACTACACAAAACGGTGATTTTACAATTTTGATCCAAGAGGCCACGAATTTTCCTACCACCCTCCTTTCCCCCACCAAGCACTAGTACATGTTTGCGGTCAAGATTTAAATCAACTATCAATCACACGCACACACCAGACAGCGGTAATAAGAAGCCTCTAATTCTTAATTTAATTGTTACATCCCCACGCGCTTTTCAGATTAATAAGGGACAAATTCTGCAGGTCTTTTTCAGCTAAAGAAGGCGCTCATTCTCTAACTCAAAACTAATTAGTCGCCCTATCGGCTATTGGACTATTAGTCTTGGAAAACGACAATCCTCTTAAAGTGCAGTTGAGTCTCGATGCTATAGAACAAATCGGCCCGGCTACCAAGACCCGGTTAGAGCAAGCGGGTTTTTCCTCAATTAAAGATCTAGTTGTTAGGGGACCTGTGGATGTTTCAGAGGCCACTGGCATGGAAATTGAAAAATCCATATATCTTTGCAATCAGGCGAGAATTAGGCTAGAAGATCTCGGTATCCTTGACAAGAGTTTTGTTACCGCAACTCAACTCTATAACAAAAGAAAAAGAGAAGATCGTCTTTCAACTGGATCAAAGAACCTAGATGATCTCTTTGGAGGCGGTATAGAAACAAGAGCTGTCACAGAAATCTATGGCGAGTACGGTACAGGAAAGACCCAGATCTGTCATACGTTATGTGTAATGGTTAAAGAGACCAAGTCTGAGGGAGGATTGACTGGTAAAGCACTCTATATTGATACCGAAAATACATTCAGACCTGAACGAATAGTGTCGATTGCCGTAGCAAGAAAGATGGATCCGCAGATTGCCCTTGAAAACGTAATAGTCGCAAAGGCGTATAACAGTGCTCATCAGGAATTGATTATCCAAGAAAGCGGCCCCATTATAGATGAGAAGAACGTAAAATTACTTATAGTAGATTCTGCCGTGGCACACTATAGAGCTGAGTACATCGGACGCGGTGCGCTCTCGGAGAGGCAGCAGAAGCTTAATAAATTTATGCACATGTTAGTGCGGATCGCCGAAACCTACGAAGTCGCAGTCCTAGCGACTAATCAGATCCAATCATCTCCGGACGCAATATTTGGTGATGCATTCCGCCCTACAGGTGGCCACGTTGTGGCACATACCAGTACATATAGAGTGTACCTAAAGCGCTCTGGAAAAAACCGGATCGCGAGAATGGTTGATAGCCCGTATCATCCAGAGAGAGAAGTATTATTTACGTTGTCCGAACAGGGCGTCTCTGACCCCTCAGCGCAAATCAGATGATTAAATAACATAACATAAATTAAGGCCTTAAAGCATCAATTTACGATGCCAAGTTCACACGGTACGAGGAGAAAATCTCGTTCTGTCCTGACTAAACGTAATGTCTCTAAAGGTATATCCTATTTACTAACAGAATATAAAGTTGGTGACAAAGTTATCGTTGATATAGATCCCTCTGAACATTCTACCACTCCGCACAGAAGGTTTCAAGGAAAGGTAGGAGATGTTATGGAGGTAGGCAGGAGAATTTTGAAAGTTGCAGTATTGATTGGAGATAAGCAGAAAATTTTGCAAACTAGACTTAACCATATAAAGCCGTTTAACGGAGGGAAGTCGGTAAAGAGTGCCTGACATTCTTAAAAAAGAAATAATAACATTGTCTGAGGCTAAAGAAGTTTTAGAACAGGTTAAGACAGATGATATGGATCAAATACAAAGATGGACACATGACTATGTTGTAAAATTCGCGAAAACCGGCTCAGAGGTTGCACGTGAAATGGTAAAGCGACTAATTGAAGAGTGTGAATTAAAAGAAGAAGAAGCAGTAGAAGTTGTAAATGTATCACCTTCCTCTCTGGAAGAATTAAGGGCTTTTACTTTCGGGTGGAAAAAACTTATTCTTACCGAAACCTTGCAAAAGATGCTGAACATACTCCAGACGCGGAATGAAAGTTAAATAAAAAGGTAATCAATAGTTATACAGGAGAAAAGGGAAGGAAGGATCGACATTGTCAGCGTGGCTGCGGGGATATGATAGTAGCAGCGGGACTACTAGCGAGCAGAGTTCTAGAACAGCACCGCAGGAAGGCCAACGCAGGTACGAGGAGTATGCGTACGTTTTGGACTTCACCCAACGAGCCAAGTCATCGACCGTGAGAGGAAGGGAGGGTATGATTATTCAGGCGATAGGAGAGGAGCGTCTCACTTTACTGGAACTTCTCGGAACTCAAAATATGAGTATCGAGGTCGCTGAACGAGTATATATTGGTAGGGAGGGCCGCGACAAAGTGATGAGTGTGCTTGGCAGGCTTGAATATGATTCTATATCCCAATCTGCGAAAAACGAACTTCCTAGCATTATTGAAAAAATAGTGATAGCAAACCAAAAGCGTTTCATTGACTATATAAACACGGCTCAACCGATTACACCCAGGATCCACGCTTTAGAACTGATACCAGGCATAGGAAAGACTTACATGATGACCATAATTAGAGAGCGAGATAGGAAAAAATTTGAAAGCTTCGTAGAAATTCAACAGAGAGTGGGATTACGCGATCCGGCTAAGCTGATAGCAAAAAGAATAATCGATGAAATTACCGGTGAAGCGAGAATGAATTTGTTTGTCAGGAAATGAAACTCTCGAAACGAAGGCTTCTCGGCCAGCATATGCTTAAAGACGGAAGAGTTCTTGAAAAACTAATCGAAGTAGCCGGGATTAGTCAGAACGAGACCGTATATGAAGCCGGAACTGGAGAGGGTAATTTAACAACTGAACTGTGTAAGAGAGCTAAATCGGTGGTTTCGTTCGAGGTCGACCACGACCTGTTCAAGAAATCAAGCAGGCTCATATCTGCTTTTCCAAACCTGAAATTAATCAATGCAGATGTTTTTAAATTCCCCGTTTGCGTGTTTGATGTTTTCATTTCGAATCTTCCTTATTCTAGAAGTAGGGATGCGCTTCAATGGTTAGCGTTGCAGAAATTTACCCGGGCAATACTGACTGTGCAGAAGGAATTTGCAGATAAATTGCAAGCCAGACCTGGCGATGAAAACTACCGATCCATCACTGTAATAACACAGCACTGCTTCATTATAGAGCAATTGTTTCATGTGTCAAAGGGATCATTTGATCCTCATCCTAGCGTTGAATCAACAGTTATAAGACTTGTTTCTAAAGAACCAGGGATCCCAATAACAAGGGCGACAATTAAGAATTTGAATCTCCTATTTTCAAGTAGAAATAGAAAATTATTTTCAGTATTAAAAAAACACAATTGTAAAATTGATTTTGCCGGTACGAAGAGGATAGACGAATTACAACCGACTCAGTTATTGAGTCTAGCTGAATCTATATGACGTTTATTCTCTATTGCTGATAGCTTTCATTAACAGCTAACGGCGTTAACTGTCTAAATTGGATGAAATAATCTCAGAATGAAGATAAAAAGGAGCTTTTTTTATATTTCTTCCCAAATGAGTTAGGGCTGCCTCTTCAATAGCTTACCAGCCCGAACACATATTGGTCTGCCATCTGAGACATAGTGGGTCTATCGTTAAGATCGTAAGTGACGTATTTAATTTCGCGATACAATTCGCGGTAGCGCTAAATATTGAATTCGAAATGTGAGTGTCTCCAAGGTCATCCCAAAATATCATCTACCTCTGACGTGGTGTACGAG
>WJXE01000410.1 GCA_009665115.1 Nitrosopumilales archaeon | reverse complement strand
TACTCCTTGCTCGTATTGTCTTCTTGTCAAATTCATATTTTCTTGTAGCGCTTGTCTTTTTGTAGCCTCAAGGCTCGCCACGCTATAGACAACTACTAGATTTTAGAAAAGAACACGAGAAGACCAGCACCTTCACAATAAGCCGTAAGTTCAACTGTTTCAATCTATTCAACTCTCCGCTTCAGTCGATATATGAATCAAAACGGTAATTTATTCATCAACTGAGTATGAATCCGAAGTAAACTTGGTATCATCCGGGAGTAATCGATTTGTTATCTCCAGTCATCAATCAGGTAAATCTCCGGTTTATTGTAGGCAGGTTCATTCGGTCTATCCATGACTACACCTTGAATTTCATTGCGAAAACCTAATGCTATCATTTTACGGTATGCTTCATGCCTTCCAGTATTAACACCTGCTACAAGACGGGACACACCTTCTGCTTTCGCAAATGTTTCACAAGCATGGACGAGCCTGTCAAAATAGATAGCAGCATTAATCCCTGGGAGTACTGCGCCAAACTTGATGTAGCAAGCTCCGCTTCCAGCCTCGGTACCAGCTCCGCAATGGCATATAGCTAAGCCTACCAGCCTTCTTCTGCTTTCGTCATGCCAGAGGAGAACCGTATCACCCAGACTTTGAGTATTAACTGCGTTGATTTCATGTTGCACATCCAATCCATCATATATGGCGGTAGTTAAGTTACGGCAGCCATTGAGACATCCTATTCGATCTTCTGCTATTACCTCAGAATATCTGGACCATTGCAACGAAGTCTTCTCCTCATCTGGCATTATTGCTTGATCGGCAAAAATTGTTCCATCACCCTCTAGATGTTTAGCCATTATCGCAGTAAGGAATCGTGGCCAAAAGCCAAATCTTTGATATAACCCCAGATGCTTCGGACTTTGTGCCCGAGTAAACAAACCAATATGCTTGGTACCTAATTTTTCAAAATAATCCATAGTTGATTTGAGCAACTGCTTGGCTATTCCTTTATCCCAGAGATCTGGACGAATTGTTAATGGTCCGAAAATACCAACGCTACCCCAGTTAGCTACAAAATTTGATCCTACAAGCTCACCATCAACTTCAGCTGCAAAGGACCCAGATGGATTAGCCATAAATCGTGTGCGTATATAGTCTGCATCACCAAAGAATGTCAATGGATCTTGTAAACCAATGAAAGTACCAAAAGCCAATCTAAAGACATGATCGGCCTTGGAAATATCACTTTCTCTGAGTGGACGTATTAGTGTATTTGTCAATGCCTCTTTCTTCTACGCTATGCTACTCTATCCTAGAATGCCGTTTTGACTATTTTTGTTTTGACATATGTTCTCCAATCTGTTGAAGCTCTTTAACAAAAGTATTGTAATCATAATTTTGTACATGCAATATGTTACTCCAAAAGGCGCTTTCAGCTACGACCACAGCTAATTCGTTTAACTCTTGGTCTGTAGCGCCAAACATTTTTGCAACCTCTCTGTGATAAGTCTGACAGTATGGACATTTTGTAGCAGCGGCTGACGCCAGCATCATCATTTCTCTGTATTTTTTAGGGATTAGAGATTCGCCTATCTGATATTTCTTAAACAGTGGCCACATTTGTGGAAGAACATCTTTTGGTGTATTCTTAAAAAATCCAGGGAGCATGCCGAATGTCTTTTCTATATCCTTAACGGTCTCTTCATAACTCATGATCTATCTGAACGACAAGCATCCTATTAAGGAGTATTATTTCCACCAGTATTGCTATAGCCGCATATCCATAGCCATGTAGCGATATAGGAAAAGAG
>WJXE01000409.1 GCA_009665115.1 Nitrosopumilales archaeon | reverse complement strand
CCTCAATCGCAGGCACGTCATTTTCGATGCTATGCCATCGAAAATCTGCGCTCAGCACGCCTGGGCGGAGGCTCTGTCCGAACAAAAAAGTCCCAGATGATGGTCACCGTCGTGCCATTGACACCAATCGGCACAGCACCTCGCCTGAATATGCTGTCTTCACATCCGTATTTACTGGCGCCTCAAAAGTCTACCCCCCCAAAACGAAGGGATAATAGTGCCAGTCAGCATGAATATGTATCGCTATGGTTTGATAATTCGAAGGAAAATCCTTTAAGTCAAGAAAAATCCTTCTAGGAACGCAATCAACTCATAAAAATAATCAATAACTAAAAAATAATGGAGTTGGGTTTACCGTTATTCTGGAGCAAAGCCGTGATAGTAGGGTATTTGACTGAACTCATCTTTTGAGCTTAACTCGACAAGTGATATTAGATGACCGTCAGGGTCCTCTATAATAGCATGCTTTCCGAAGGCTTCTTCGGTTTGTTTCTTATAAAATTTTACCTTTTTATTTTCCAATTCGCTACAGACGTCTTGCAGATCACTTACATTAAACCCTACTAACATGCCCACACGTTTCTGCGTTTTCTTGCTACGACTTTTCCTTGCGGGGTGAAGAGCAAGCACGGTACTACTGCCTTTGGAAAATTCGACCCAATCTTCTGATTCCTGTTTCAGTTGCATTCCAAGAATGTCTCGGTAGAACTCAATAGATTCTTTTAAATCCCCCACCAAAAGTATGACCGCACCAATCTTGTTGAACATTGTAAACTTTTTCTGGATGTATCATGAACCTACAAGCTTTTATTCCTTCCCATCATTGCGGAAAGATCTCGGCGTAGATCCTAGCTCGAAAGCTGCTGTCTGAATTGTGGCCGATGTTTAGTCATCTTCTTCTTTTACCAATTGTTTATTCAACACGGTGATTTTAGTAACAGCAGGACACCCGATTTTACTGGACGCTACCTTGAATCCCTGTTTGGCAAGGGTTAAATTTTGTGCGGTAACATGTGCTTCATATATTACCTGTCCCGGGTGAACCCTTGCGGCCAGTCCTGTTGATTTCCCGAAAGCTCTTCTCATCCCTTCTTGCAATCTATCAGCTCCTGCAGTTGCGATCATCTTATTTTCGCGAAGAATAGCATGTGGATAGACTCTAAGCACTGAAAAAAAACTCGTATCCCCGGCTGTAGCCATGGTTTTGTTGGCGGCAAGCCTAGCAGCTTCTAATGAATTATGCCTTATCTGGATATTCTCGGTGACAATCAATTCAAGTTTGTAATCATAATCGCTTCTGGGTCGACCTGATGAAAACCTGGCAATCTTAAGTTGCGGCTTACCTGCAATATATTCTCGCCTTACATATGGCATGCCTCGAGGAACACGGTAATTAACTCCCTTCATAATAATGCTCACAGATTTTAATACTTAAATTTGGTACCCTGCTCTGATTTATTCGTTATGTCTTCACGTGATAGTGCACTTGACATCGAGTTCCCTTATGTTGTTGAAGCTGTCTTAGTGGAAAAAAATCTGAAGATTCTCGTGAAAGATATCGGATTCCAAGATCAATTAAGAAATAAAGGATTCGGAGAGAAGCAAGATTCAGAATATATTCTGCAGACGTACGAAGCATTGTACCTGATCTACACTAATCGTCTCGTGTTGAACACAAAGAAGGTTAAGCGCATTGATTTCGAGTCATTCTTTAACATTACACTACGGCATGATAGGCAGATATTAACAAAATTTCTAATTTATCGTGATCTTCGAAGCAGAGGGTACGTTGCAAAAGAAGGGTTTGGGTTTGGAGTAGACTTCAGGGTATATGAAAG
>WJXE01000408.1 GCA_009665115.1 Nitrosopumilales archaeon | reverse complement strand
TTATGACATCTTGTCCGCTAACTTTAACTTTAGTCTAGTAGACAAACGGCTACTAGACTACTAATATTATTAATACTACTACATTATTCGATGACCTTACCAACACCTCTTGACTGGCGAGAATTAGGGGTATAATCCTGTGTGATCCATACAATGTGGAATATCAATTATAGATGTGTGTTGTTTTCGAGAAAATATTGAGACTTTCGTGTCACCACTATCATAGTCTTTTAGAATCTAGTTCGCCTTGATGTTTTATCGAATTCAAAAAGTACGTAGAACGGATTTAAGCATTTGAATCTCCTATAACAAGCTAAAATACAAAAATGTTGATGTCGCTATGTTTAAAAATAAACAAGGATTATGTATTCTTATGACTATCAGCGTTGCCGATATTATGAAGAAAAAACTAGAAACCATTAAAGAAATGGCTTCTGTTCAGCAAGCAGCGCAGAAGATGAAAGAAAAAAATGTCAGTTCGTTGGTAGTAGTTGACGAGGCCGGTAAACCACAAGGTTTAGTTACTGAACGTGATTTGGCCACAAAGATTTGCATTAATAATGTACTTGCTAGTGCAGTGACAAATAACGAGATAATGTCGTCTCCTCTTTTAACTATTAGTGCTGACTCATCTCCATCAATCGCAGCAGACATGATGTTACAACATAATATAAGACATTTACTTGTTGTTGATAAGAATAACGTAACGAATGCGAGACCTATTGGCATAGTTACTCCACTTGACTTTACACGATATCAGGTACTCACAAATGATAATGTGGATACCCATTCTATCGAAAAGATAATGGAAGAATATAGGCAAATATACTGAGGTGGTACGCGGGTGTGTGTAGCCTCTGGTTTGTAGTCTGAAATTAAGGCAGAACACGGTGATAAAAAAAAGACCTACTACTCTGCTACTACCATTGTATATCTTTTCTCATTAATGCTTTAATAAATGCGTATAACCGTATGTAGGAATAGATAGGTCTATAGATTAGGAGCATAAAAGGAAGAAGATAGATATACTTCAGATCACTTTTGATTGGAGAAAAAATTCCTGCACTTATTATTGCGATAAATTCAGATACTAAGTAGATAAGGAATACAAGCGTAAACACATATGGAATGGATTGAGTAAAATTAAAAAGAATCCATATTATTGAAGCGGTTCTTGCAAATAAAAGAACGACGTCCATAAACATCATATCGTATACTCCCCAAACAAATGGTAAAGGATATTTCACATTACGAGTTGTAACTATGTCGCGATGTTTGAGCAACGTAACGATTTGACCATGTGCCCAGCGCATTCTTTGCCGATACCAACCCTTCCAAGTACTTGGACAGTATGTCCAAGCAATAACATCAGGCACAAATTCAATATTTCCGCCTGATTTAAATAATTTAAGAGTAAGATCGAAATCCTCGGTCAATGTATCTTTATCATAAAGTCCTATTTTTGCAGCAGTTTCCTTTCTAAATGCCCCGAAGGCACCAGGTATTATCACCAAAATATCCATTATTGTCCTAACGCGTTTACCCAGTTCAAATGAAATCAAGTATTCATACGATTGACACTTGGTAAGGAGATTTGTTATCCCACCGTCACCACTCAATACTCTTACATTTCCAAGCACCGCCACTACGTTTTCCAAACTCATGTGCTTTGCCACTTCGCTTAAGCTATTTCTACCAATTAATGTGTCACCATCAGTAATCATGCAAATATCACCGGTTGCAAAAAGAGTGCCATAATTAACTGCTGCAGCTCTTGAACCTTTTCCTCCAGATCGTTTTTCTAATTTAATTAGACCACGTTCGAGGAAAGATACCGACTGCTGATA
>WJXE01000407.1 GCA_009665115.1 Nitrosopumilales archaeon | reverse complement strand
GCATTATCCATCTATGTCAGCACGTTGTTACAGAGACTAGCCTTCATAATCATAATAGTCATCCACTAGAATTAAACTCTTGCAACATCGATTGCTGGTTTTATTCGGTTACTCTTGGTTATCTAACTTACCTGATAACGTTAGATCGATACTCGTGTACTTGAACAGTAAATTTATGCTACTAATTATGCCTTCTGATTCATGTTCTCACCATAATTTATGTCATGAAAGTCCAAGTTACACTGATGGTCGCTCTCCGTCTTTTTTTTGGTTTGAAGAGGAAGGATAAACAGTACATTTTATGGGTTTATTTTTACTCAAATATTATGATTGTGGCTGATGTGTTTTTTGGTGTATTACTTCTCTACCGTTGCTGAGATTTTGGATATTTGTCTTCTCCTTCTTTTCTTTATCAGATTGCATTGTATTATCACCCTTGGGATGATAACCGATATAGCTGACACTTTTCATCCATCTGCTCGTTCGGTCGTTGAGTTTGATGAGCAGATGCTGACATCTCGATCTATCATCAATTCCAGATTTAATACTGGGTTGCAATCCGTATCGTGGTTTTAATAAATGTCAGACTAAGGTACTTTCTCAAAATCATCGTTGTGCAAACCTAACTAGTATATTCCCCTAACCCCGAAGTAGATCATGGGGTTTAGGCTTTAGCGAAATTCTATGCATTCTCGCATTATTTTACAGCTATCAAAACAAAGTTCAAATCATCCACCGAACTCTTTATAAAATCCAGGGCCATCACTGGTATTGGGCAAGAGGGGGATCTTAACATTATCCAATAACCGTCAAAGTAAAAATGAATTAGTAGTGACATTTAAAGGTGCAAAGTACGGAGCGTTTGCCGGTCTTATTGCAACTTGGTCCATTTCATCAGCTATTGCAGCATCAGAACTGGCATTGGGTTTGCAAATAGGTACATTTTATTCGATTGTAGGTATTAGTCTAGGATTGAACAATGTTATACTTGCAATATCATTAGGTTTTGGCTTTCATTTACTAACTGGGACTGCATTAGGAGCAGTGCTTGGGGCAGTTGGGATTAGATGGAAAAAAATTCGTATGCTCAATCCATACAAGAGTGTCTTGGTCGGTATAGGTACGGGTCTTGCCATATGGTTAGTCTTATTCCTACCAACAACCGTACTGTTAATACAACCTTCCATCCAGCATGTTGTTGTCATTCTAGCGGTTTCATCGCAAAAAATGATATTATCTCAGCAACTAAGCCAGTCAGTCATAAACATATCTTTTGCGGCAATTGTATTCCATATGATCTGGGGGGCAATATTTGGGTTTATAATGAGCTCTTTGCTAAGAATTAGAGTCTTTAAAATAAAACAGCATTATGTAGATATAATAAATATCGATCCGAAGATTAGGTTAGTGACGATTTGTGATGCAAATGGTCAGATAATGTATTCTCGTCACCGTGAAGGTGTAAAAAATCTACTAACCAAGGAAGAAAGCAAAAAATCACTAGAGCTTGCTATGACCTCATGGAAAATTCGGAGTGAACTTGCAGACAAGATAGGAAAGGGTAGGTACGTATTGGCAGAATATGAAAAAATTAAACGCATAACGATGCCGTTTGGAGATGACCTTCTTCTTTATGTAACTACGGAGGTAGCGGCGGATCATTCTAATATCTACGATCGAATTCGCAAGTTAGAGTCTGGTCTAAAGTATTCTAATTCGCTTCTATAAATATTTTGGATAAATATTAAGTCAAGGGTAATGACTAGAAGCTAAAGGTAAAGCTACGATATCACGAAGGTTTGCTGCGAAAATTCGACTTCTCTTCCAAATACCAGAAACCAACTATCTC
>WJXE01000406.1 GCA_009665115.1 Nitrosopumilales archaeon | reverse complement strand
ACTCCGTGCGCCACGTCAATATAATTGATCTCTACAATGGCCACGTTACATGATAAAACAATTCTTCATCAATATTCAACATACACCTCCCACACTTTTTAGCTAGCAGTTGAATATACTTGTCCACATCTTCGACTAATGAAGAATTTCGTTCGCCTCTAAAGAATTAAATAATTTATTGTCCAGGTAGAGCAAGTTCTGGTACGTACAACTCACACCACCTTTTGCTTTGTCCAACTTCCTCCATAATTGCCGTTCTATAGTTAGCTTCTTCTCACTCCCAAACTGTGTGAGTCAAATTGGTCTATCAAACTCGAACGTTTCTACTCGGTACTCTCCTGCATTATTGACAAGTGCCATCAGCGTGCACAAGCCAATAGATTGTTGGGATTAACTTATCTCCCTTACCTGGGATTTTCTCTAAACGGTCCTTATTCCTGTTAACATAATACTTGAAAATTTGCTTCGTACTGGCTTGTCCTACTGTTGCCTGGTTTAATGTTGGCTGTTGGACATGCTGACTTGTTGGCTGTTAAGCCTTTTGATTTGATTGATTACTCAATTTCTTATCAATCTCTGCATGTCTAAGCGGTATAAAAGTATTACTTAGTTAAACATAGTTTAAACAGTCATAGATTAGTAACGAATACTTTTATTAATCGTAGCTGTTAAAAGTACGTAAATATGATAACTAGGTTATTGACGCCTGAAGTTGAAGTTAAGGTTAAAAAATACAAATGTTCCAGGTGTGGACACCTTTGGGAGCGTAGAGCCAAGAAGGATAACGTCTTACCTCTAACATGTCCAAACTGCAAGTCACCATATTGGAATAGAGAAAGAATAAAGAAGGCTAGTAAAGAGGATCAGAAGAAATGACCAGAGACAGTCAAATAGAACAACTCAAAGCACTAATCAAGGAAGATAAAGAAACTTTGAAATTAGCTAACAAGGAGTTGAATACGAAATGACAAACAAATCAGCAAAGAAGAAGAAGAGTAAGAAGGCAGGTAAATCCACGAAATGACTTCTTTACCATCAGCGCAATCAGAGGACGAATATGAAGGGTAAAACGAGTGCAATTGTTGTGGCCATCACGAATCCACCCACCATTCTGCTCATGACTTCTGATTAAAGAAAGGCTGCGTTGTCTCCCGAATTTTATCATTTATTACCATATAATGCACTTTATTAGACAATATTATCTAATGTATGTTGCGATATAACTTAAAGGTAACATGATACAATCTTAGAAAATGGAAGAATACTCGAGAATAAAGAATTTCGGCCATCTCGTACTTTTGATTACATTTGCTGGACTAACAGCTTTATCTCTCTTGACCGCATCCTCGCTCACCGGTGTTTCATATGCTCTATCACCATCACCCTTACCAGCAAAAAATCTACCCTCTGTAAAAATTACCTCTCCTCATAAAGGTCAGCAGCTTCCAGTTGGTGGCAATATAGCAGTATCAGGGATAGCCTCACCGCCAGCAGTAGATAAGACGAATACTGGTTGTACAGTTTCAATTCTACTTAATGGTGCAAAACCGTATCAGAAGGCGCTAGCAACCGGCCATAGTGGAACAACGGACTATTCTAGCTGGCGGTATGCTATTACTCCTAACTATGCTACTATAAAGCACGGACAAAATAAAATAACTGCAAAAATATCTTGTTTCGCAAATCCGACTAATCTGACGAAATTTAATAGTGTAAACGTGACAGGTGTCTGATTAGAATTTTTGGAGTGGCAGATTCTTTTGATTCTGTTGATAGATTCATAATTGTTACGGTACAGAATTCATGTGTGGAAAAATGAGCATCCCTAAAGTAGATAATAAAGAGAAACCTAGACATAC
>WJXE01000405.1 GCA_009665115.1 Nitrosopumilales archaeon | reverse complement strand
GGGCAGACCAATAGCAATAACAATGTAACGAATAGTCCAAACAGTAATGTGAATACTAAATCTAGTATTAGTAATAACGCCAATGTGAAATCTAACGTAGTTAATCAACCATCTTCCTCATCTTCTACGACTTATTCTGGCACATCGTCCTCACCGTCTACCGTAACTCAAAACTCTAAAACCACGGTCAATCAGGGAGCGCAAAATAATGCCAATATTAATGTGAACAATAGTCCAGGAACACGCATAACAAATGAACAAACGATAAAACAATCAGTTAGGATAAATAATGAAGTAAACAACATAATTAAAAATAATGAAGTAAACAACATAATCAAGCAGAATCCTATTTCTGTTCCACAGGGGCCTTTAACAGACATAGTAACGGTAAAGCTGGCCAAATCCTCGATGTCAAGTGGCGCGTTATTCCCACTCGCCGATGTAGAGCCTTATCGGGTGATAGGAGGTCACATTACAGCAAATCTTCCAAGTAGCTCACAGCAAAACATCGTAGTAGTTCAAATCTCAGACAATGGCCAAATCCAACATGCTGTAATATTAGATCTAAAACAAATTACCGGATCAAGTCTAGACCAGAATTCACTTTATGAAACAAGTCTTGGCTCAGACATTAGCGGTACAAATCCATTTACGGGGAATTCAGATGAAGTAAGTTCTATTACAAACCTGTTTTTATGGAACAACAACCAACAGTCAATCGTATTCGATAATGCAAACGGAGTTACTATGAATTTGATATACAGGTGATGAGATGGTGCAGTGAGAAAAACCGAAGAACGTTTTACCACTTTTTATCTGACGCGAGTAACCGCACTTTCCCTATCATCTACAGCTTGCGTTTTTCGTTCCAATTTTTATTATGGCTGAATAGATGGCGGTCTATACTCACACGCTTTCATTAAAAGATTAAATCGTGGTTCTTTCTGGTCAACGATGGATTACTTCAACTATAGCCCGGTCCTGCTTCGTGATTGCAAGCCAACATCTTTTCGTAGGTCCAGGTAATGAACCTACGACAGGACTGATGTCGTTCCAAATATTTTCATCAAAGGGAAGGGGGATGTTTTAGATATTTTCACGCTAGTACGTAATACACAAATCTGCTTCCAAATAAGTGAATATTGTCATTGGCATGTTGTGGGATTTAAGTCAACCCTTTAAACAATGCTACGAAGAATACAAGAAACGCTTTTAAAAATTAGACTTATTATATGACATCTAAATAGTAATAGTCATTTTTAGTTTTCCCTTGAATGTTATTTGGTTGAATGTCGATTAGATCAACCAATTTTGCTGGTGAAAAATGGGATCTAATACAGTTCTGAAAACCACATCTGAAGTGGATGATGCTATATATCATCTTCGTTCCCTTGATCTGTTTCCACATCATGACCGAGTAAAATCATGGGATACACACAAAATGATTGATATAATAAATGGAGCAGATTGAAACTCATTTATTCTTGATGTCGGATGTAACGATTCCCCTATCTTACCCATGCTTCAAAGATTAGGCTTTAAAAATCTCTATGGGTGCGACTTATTTCTAGATAGAGTAATAAATCTTTTACTAATGAAAGTAGTGGATTCTTTTTACAGAAGGAATTATAAGCCTATAATAGAAATGTATGAAAATAAGATATTTGCTATCTCGATCCAAGACCTCGAAAAAACCAACTTCCAAAGCAATATGTTTGATTAGATTACATCCTTATCGGTAATTGAACATGGTGTTAATACTCAAAACTACTTCAAGGAAATGAATAGAATACTAAAAAAAGGTGGAATGCTTTTGACATCTGGCGATTATTGGCCCGATAAATTAGTCAACAAAATTATTA
>WJXE01000404.1 GCA_009665115.1 Nitrosopumilales archaeon | reverse complement strand
ATCTATATGTTCGATACGCTAGCATATAGTCATGTTTAGTATTAATGATTATTATGAAATAATCGTTATTGGATTTGGTTCACATTTTCAAGAATTTTATTAATATCTTGTTTTTCTTCTAGAATGTTTTTCCATGAGTCTCCAGCTCTTTTGATAGCTACAGGTACGTTTAGTATGTTAAAATCTGTTGGCATAATAGAAGATAGCTCTTCCCATCGTACCGGCATAGATATTGTAGCTGAGGGGGTTGGTCTCGCCGAAAAAATTGACGCTATAGTCTTTCCTTTAGAATTCTGGTTATAATCAAAGAAAACCTTTCCTTTTCTTCTCGCAGTATTCCATTCCATAGTAATTTTTTCTGTATATCTTCTAACCAAAATCTTCCCTATAACTTCAGCAAATTTTCTGGTTTGATCATATGTATATGAAGGTAGTATTGGAACAAAAATATGTAAACCAGTTTTTCCTGACGTTTTTACGTACGAGCCTATGTTTAGTGTGGCAAGTAAGTCTTTTAGGTAATAAGCTACTTCAACAACTGCTTTGAACCCTTTGGTATTATATTCTGGCTCCTCACCAGCAGCTTCGTGTCCAGAATAGATGTATGGATCCAAATCAAAGACTATGAAATCAGGGTAATTCAATCCACACTTGTCTTCCTCTATTTCTGCCCCTTTGCAGGAATCGAAATCTTTGACTCTGCTGTACCATGGATGCATTTCAATACATCCCAAATTTGCAAGCCATAGAAGTGTATCTTTATTGTTGCATACTATGTAGTTAATTATTCCTCCACGACTCTCGGAATAAACTTTGACAGTTTCAACATACTCTGGTTTTTGTTTATCCCAATTTTTATGGTAAAAGTGCTTTCCTAATGCTCCATCAGGATATCGACTTAGAGAAATAGGTCTATCTTTAAGATGTGGCAGTATATAACCACTCATTGTGTCGTAGTAATCAATCAAGTCTCTTTTGGTTAATGCTCGGTGGTCTTTTGTCTTGTTCCAGAAAATTTTGTCAAGATTAGAGAATGATTGCACATTACTAGGTTGCCTATTAATCGATTTTCTCATGTTAGAAGTATGATACTTAGTATCGTCAACACTTGGAGCAACTTCTGCTAGGGGTTCTTCCAACTCAATCCTACATTCACTAGGTGATTTATCTTCTCTAAATCTTAAGAATATGGGTGTCCTCATAATCATATCCTTTGTCCAGCCATGGAACTTTACCTCTACCACAAGTTCTGGCCTTATCCAAACCGGCTCTCTATTTGTATATGGCACATATTTTATAGGACAGTTGTCTACCTTCATTTTTTCCAACCTTTTATAGGCAGAATTAAGTAAACTAAAATCAAATCCGCTACCAACATGACCGACAAATACTAATTCTCCTGCCTTGTCATACATCGCCAAAAGAAGTGAGCCGAAATAACCTGCTCTGTTTCCTTCCCCTCTAGTATATCCTATTACCACGCAATCCTGAGTTTTTATAATCTTCATCTTTAGCCAATCAGTCGATCTTGTTCCTTGCATGTACATACTGGATTTCCACTTTGCCATGATTCCTTCTAGATTCATGGTTTTGATTTTTTTATATACCTCGAGTCCCTTCTCTTCAACAAAATCTGATATTTTGATTTTGTCGTTTGGTCTAATCACATCAGATAAGATTTGTCTTCTATCTACAAAAGGTAATCTCTGTAGATTCTTTCCATCAAGATACAGGATATCAAACAGATAATACGTGGCCGTTATCTGTTCGGCCAGCGTCGCAATCTCCTTAGGAGAGTCGACATTCATTCTTCTTTGATGGTTTTGAAAATTAGGATAGCCTTTTTCGTCCAACACAACTATTT
>WJXE01000403.1 GCA_009665115.1 Nitrosopumilales archaeon | reverse complement strand
GTACAATACATATGTTCGGTAGAACGATGTTCTATGGAGTCAGTTGTAAATACTCACCCCATGCCACGCAGTCCGTCATTATTGGTTTATCGTTAACCACAAGGTTCGCATGAAATCTACTAAAGGCAGGTAAGAAAAACTGACTCCTCACTGATATATTTAATAAACATTTGTAGTAGTATATGACCTTAATATAGCGTCGTCATATGGTGGACTGAATCTAGCACACGGTAGTAAGTAGTTACATAGTGATATTCAGTAACAGTAACAATTATTACTATAATGGGCAAGACCTATGCTGTTCTAATGTCTTACAAGGAGGCGTCAAACATTGATCCCAAATTTAGCTCCACTAGGGGCAAGAAGGGTGTAACTATCGGCACCTTAGAAAAGTATGAAGATGATCTACGTTCAGCTGAGAAATCTATAGAAGTAAATTCCAACGATGCTTTCGCGTGGTATCAAAAGGGCGCAGCTCTTAACAACTTGAACAGGTACCGGGAGGCCATAGGAAGCTTTGATAGGGCTTTAGAGATTCGATCTGGCCTTGCGATAGCATGGTACAACAAGGGTTCAGCACTTGTAGCATTAGGAGAATATGAAGAAGCTGTGAAAAGCTTTGATAGGGGTATAGCAATTAATCCTAATGACCCTAGAGCTTGGTATCACAAGGGTGCGGCTCTTGTCAATGATATAAAAAAATATAATGAGGCTCTAGAATGTCTCGATAAATCCATAGAGATCGATCCCAACACTAATCCCGGATCTTGGACCGATAGAGGGGCAGCGCTTGCTAATCTCGGCGAATACGAGCAAGCCATAGAAAGTTATGATAAAGCTATAGAGATTGGTCCCAATGATGCTACAGCATGGACTGATAAAGGTGCGGTGCTAGTCAAACTAGGGAGATTCGAAGAAGGACTGAGAGATTATGATAAAGCTCTACAAATTTGTCCAACTGATGTCTATACAATGAACCTGAAAGGAGCGCTTCTTCTCAAGTTAAAAAAGTACGAAGAAGCCATAAGCTGCGTTGATAAGACCTTAGAGATAAATCCGATCGATTCTATAGCTTTGTTTAACAAAGGAGTAGCTCTAAACAATCTAAGACGCTACAAGGAAGCTGTGGTGACTTACGATAAGGTCATTCAAATTGGAGACAATCTTGTCAGAGCATGGTATAATATGGGAATATCTCTGGCTAATTTGGGTAATTATAAAGAAGCCATAATGAGTTATGATAAAGCACTAGAATTAAATCCTGATGATGCACAGACAATATACGAGAAGGCTATATCTCTAAACAATCTCGGGAAACATAAAAACGCTGAAAAACTTGTAAGTAAAGCAAGAGATATGGGATTAAATGTATAACCGGCCTAAATTTCAATAAATATGCTATGTGGCAGTCATGACCTCAATCTGCCCAAACATATTGCCAACGAAACTCCATCCAAGTCATTATACCCGATATTGAACCGAGCATTCGTCTCCCCCAAGACTGAAAGAGTTTTTTTAATGATAGTTGGAGTTTATTGCACCAACCAGTTGCAAACCGATTGTCGAGAAGCAGCTAAGAGGAGAGAAATCAAAATGAATTCATGACAGCGTCATTGTATACTTTGACCCATCACTGATTACGAAAGGAGAACTACAGAATAGGCCAGAGAAATCAGGCTACAATTTTATTCGCGTGTCTCGATAAATAGAAAATGGTTCAATACGACTGTGGGTGTGTAATCATACGCTTCTGCTATGATTACATGCCAGCATGTCTTTAAGAGATATTCACAAGGCTTCTACGATATGGCATCTTTCAGCGTTTAATTATAATCTTGAAATTCTGTGTTTTATTGCTTCAGTGAC
>WJXE01000402.1 GCA_009665115.1 Nitrosopumilales archaeon | reverse complement strand
ATTGTAGGTACTACTACTTTCTTCCCTTTTTAAATTGATGGTGATGGAACCTTCTCCGGTAAACTTAATAGCGTTGTCTAAAAGATGAACGATAACTTGCGATAGCCGCGCTTTATCTGCCTTTACAATAAAACTACTTTTCTCTTGGTCTTCTCTTCCTGCCTCATCCTCATAATTTATTTTCAGTCTTTTACTATCTTCGCCGTTGATTTGGATGCCAAAATCTCTGACAATATTTGATATTAGATCACTTAATTCAAAGATCTCGTTATTTAGGCGTAGCGAGTGGCTTTCAATCTTAGTAACGTCTAGTATATCTTCTGTAAGACGCTGTAACCTTTCTGCGTTTCTACTAATTGTCTGTATCAATTCAATATGATCTTCTATCTTTCCTCTCTTAGAAAGAAGAATTTGTGAAAGACCAATGATTGGTTGTACCGGAGTGCGTAGTTCATGAGCTGCAATATTGATAAACTCGTTTTGCATTTTAATGTAAGTTTGTGATTGGTCATACAATTCTGTTTGTTTCCAAAAGGTTTCAAAAATAGTAGCATACGAGGTAGCGATGGATTTATTATTTGAGTATGTTGCTTCGCCACCTGCTTGATATGGGTCTTCGAGATTGTCATCCCTCAGTTCCCACCTCATTACTTCTCTCCTATCCACTATCAGAATGGTGATTTTCGTTTCTAAACTTTTATCTGCGATCCTTATGTCCACTTGCGGGACAGCCATTTTTAGATTGTTTGTAGTATCCTCTATACTCTCTCCATGTGGAATCAGTAGCCTTACTTTTGCACCATTACGAGTTGCATGTGTATAAAGCTCGGCTAGCCCCGTATTCACACCTATAGCAAACGTCTTAGAAGTGGCCCAGATCACTAATACTTCTTCTTTTGCTGATTTTATGATATCTACCGAGCGAGCTATTGATAATTTAGTATCTTGAATGATCTCAGTTTTGGATGGTTCGATCCCTTCTTCAATTTCCATAGTTGCTTGCTCAGCAGGAATAGCTAAATTCCAGAGTTTCAAATAGGTATTCTTTTGCTTCCACGATTGCTTTAACATCGCTTATGATTGCATGTGACAATTGGTTGTTATCTGAAATTGCATGGTCGAGGTATTGTATACCATCAGCTATTCCAAAGCTGCTTCTTACTCCCTTTAAATGACGTACCTCGGCAATTTGCATCATTTTTTTTGTATAAGAAATATTATCATTTGTAATCTCTGTAACCATTCTTAATTTCACTCCTCTTTCTTTGAGTTGATTCAAACCCTCCCAGATTGGTTGGGTAGTAACATGCATCCGTACCTCTGTATGATCTACACAGCCTTCAAGGCTACTCTGTATCCATGAAAAAGTTTCTAGTGTTTTTTTAATTATATTCTCATTACCATACAATACCTCAGTAATTTCTTTACGCGAATGAGTTATCAATTATTTATAAGTAGATATGCAATTTATAGTATATAAGACATAATTGTGGATCTTGAACATCTGCAATAAAATCAGAATAGTTAGTTTGACATAAATGAATACAATCATTATTTTTTCACCTTTCAAACCTTACTTTTTAGGGTGACCGATAACTGGCGATAATCTCTCTTATAGTACTTTTGCTCGACCGCCGTAAATTGTTCATTATTCAATTCGCTGATGACACGGTGTTTGATGATGAGGGTCTTCAAGGTTAATCAGACGAATAATCTGATTTGTGTCATGTCATTATGTCGTCGGAATAAGCCTTGGTGTTAATGCGTTTCTCCTTAGTGGGTCTGTACCATCAATAATCTGCACCGACTTCTATAGCTCCTAATAGTCTTTTGTTTCAGCTTCTCATAGAATCTGATGATGACACAAGAAAGTTG
>WJXE01000401.1 GCA_009665115.1 Nitrosopumilales archaeon | reverse complement strand
GCTGCTCTCCTTTGCCTACCGGTCACACTCCCGTACTCTAACCATCCCCTCACTTTAGCGTCTTCACTGGTAATCTCATCTTTCAATGGGCCCTCTCCTACTCGCGTAAGATAGGCTTTGAAAACGATAAGGACATCATCCACTTTTTTTGGCCCAATTCCGACATCAGAACAAATCGCAGAAGCTGTGACGTCCTTGGAGGTTACATATGGGTATCCTCCATGGTATAGCGACAGAAATGTCCCCTGGGTTCCCTCAACCAGAACGCTTTCGTTCCTATCCAAGGCATCATTGACAGTATCACTAACGTCTCCAATATAGCGCGTTAATTCGGGAATCTCTTTAGCAAGTTTGAGAACCCGAATTGCCCTGTCTGCGTTGGCAGGACCAGTGCCTGTTCCCGTTGTACCTATCTTATTTTTCAGATGAATGCCACCAATGTCTCTTTCTATGTGCACTTTCTCTATTATGCCAGACTGCGAATCAATCAAAGTTCTATTAGACACACCGAAGGTCTTGATTTCATCTAATAATATAATGGGATCAACTAAAACGCCAGCTCCTATTAATAACTGTGTCGTAGAATTCAAGGCGGCACTTGGCAGCATCCTAACTTTGTAGGTCTTGCCTTCATGGCAGAAGGTATGCCCTGCATTGGGACCTACTCCACCTCTTACGGCAATGACAGGGTTTTCTTTGTTGGCAAGGTAGGCGATAATTTTGCCTTTGCCCTCGTCTCCGAAGAACCCTCCCACGATTACAAGACATGGCATATGGGGACTCTTGAGATCCGTGAATATTTAAGCCTAGTTTAGGTACGAATGAATAATTAACGGTACCAACCAAAACATGACGCGGTTTGGTACTATTTCATAGAATTAAATATTGCATCAATACTAGGCCTAAACTGTCGGTGACATTCGGTTCTAAAGCAGCTGTGAATATCATACAAATTCTGGCTAATCTGCCAGATTTTCTGCGAGAACCAATTCTTCGTAAGAAACTGAAGGAATATTATACATTTGACGAATCTGATAAGCGCGAAACGATAGCGATGGCACTAAATGCCGCTTCTTCGATCCAGGCTGAGAAGCTCGCTGTGTTAGCAAAGACTTGGATGGAAGTTCTATCCGAATTTGACACTAACAGAATAGTTCTCATGTTAAGACTTTATTGTGAAGAAATTCTAAAGGACCACTCGTTAATAGAGAAACTAAATATTGACTGTTTGATTCACGCATTTATGACTTTAGATGAAGTCAAAAAACAAAAATTCATAGATTGCCTAAAGGAGGCTATGTTGTCTGTACCAAATAGGCATAAAATTATAGAGATGATGCCCGCTGCCGCAATAGGGATTTTGGAAATGAAATAGTTCCCGTCTTATTGCTGGGGACGTTTATCAGGATTTTTTTGTAGTTCGCCTTCTGATTTTTCTAACCCAAAGAACGTTTTTTCGTATTTTCGAAGTGCTTTCCTATGCTCAGGTAGAGACATATCCAATCTCATTTCATTCATCACCATGACAGCATAATTAGTCCATTCCTTCCAACACTCCGGACAAGAAGGATATGCTTCAGAGCCTGGGTCATCAATCAGTTTTTCATCAAACTCTTTACTGCATTTGAGACACACCTTTACCATGTGAGAACATGCCTTCACCAGGTTATTTTATTCTTTATGTCCCCTGATTATTCACTTTTATGTTCTCTTTTTTTCACTTATCCCTCGTTTATTATATGAGTGAAATTTTTTTAGATGGTCGCGCATCTGTTCCATACCATCGAATTTCGCGTTGCAGGGTTTGCACTCATAAAATAGCCCTTTTCCATGAATTACTTGAAGGTGTTGCATCAGCGCCTCGACTCTCCGAAAT
>WJXE01000041.1 GCA_009665115.1 Nitrosopumilales archaeon | reverse complement strand
TGCCGCCACTTTACTAAGTGGAGCTCCATCTTACTCTACAGCTCATACTAAATAACTTTCTATATCGATCCCATTTAGCACACTAGGAAATGAATGGTTAGGAAAATGTTGGAGCAATTGACTAGGTGAGATTGATGTCAGAGAAGGCTAGGGGTGATTGAAGCTCGTTATCCATACACTCATGGTTTTCTGATCATTTCCAATAGCTCACTACTAAGAAACATACGCATTTTAAACATGAAAATACATGTAGGACAATCGATTTCATATGAGTGTATATATAGTAAAGCTAGTTAAAATATCCCTCAATAACCCTTTACTGACTGACAATATCTAAAAATGGCAATAACTGAGATAATAACTTCACTAGTACAATTCATAACCTCAATTATTTCAAACCTCGGCTATGGCGGGATATTTTTTCTCATGATACTCGAAAGTGCACTGATTCCCATACCAAGTGAGGTCATAATGCCGTTTTCTGGTTTTCTCGTTTCAGTTGGAAAATTGGGATCAGTAGGAGTAGTACTAGCAGGTTCATTTGGAAACCTAGTAGGTTCCATTGCTACATACTATCTTGGTGTACGTGTTGGAAGAGCTGCAATTATCAAGTACGGTAAATATGTCTTATTCAAAAAGAAACATCTAGAGTACACTGAGCGATTATTTGAAAAATATGGTGATAAAATTGCTTTTATTGGTAGGCTTTTACCTGGAGTAAGGACGTATATTTCATTACCAGCAGGTATCGGATTAACTGGCATTGTCAAGTTTGCTGTTTATACGTTTGCTGGTTCTCTGATTTGGAATGCTTTGCTCACATACGCTGGAATAGAACTAGGAATTAATTGGAAGCACATCGATAAATATTCTGGATATCTTTATACTACTGCAATCGTTTCAACAATCGCAATAATCCTCTGGATCCTTTATAATAGAAGACGAGGAAACAAATCCAAGACGACTACAAAAATCTAACAGACTAGATTAGCTCTGACCATCACTTTAGTGGTGATCTGTTTGTTTTCGGTCTTATTTTCTCATGATTGACAATTCCAATCATCATCGCCGCCGTGCTGGGAGGTTTGGTGGAATAGATTGGAACAATACCGCTGGTTTGTTGAAAGAGCACATACATACGGGTTTTCGAAATTCGTCTTCGTGTTTTTATTGAGTGTTTGTATGCAGCCAGAAGGTAGATACGGCTATCTATATTAAGAATCCTCATATAGCAAATTTATAACGGATATTTCATATAATCTCAGCATGAAAAAATGTTGTGAATTAAACTTTCGAACCCTGGCATCTTATGTTGGAATAACGATGGTGACTATGCTTTTATTTTCTTTGTGGATTGATATCTCATGGATTGACACTACATATGCTGCAACATCACCGAATAAAGCCGAAGTAAAAATTACTTCGCCAAGTAAAGGCCAGCAAGTCCAACCAGGTGGAATTCTAGTTTCAGGTACTTCTTCTGCTAACGCAACTACTGACTGTACTGTTTCAGTTGTCATAAATGGTATAAGGCCATACCAGAGAGCGGTCCCAACAGGACATGGAGGAGCAAACGATTACTCAAATTGGACTTTTACAGCTACTCAAAAATATACTGTAATCAAACAAGGGCAAAATAAAATGACTGCCAAAATGTCTTGTCCCCAAAACCTCAATTTTACTAAATTTTATAGTGTAAATGTAACAGGAGTAGCAGGAAAAGCACAACAACAACTAGTCAATAATACTACGACCACGGGCACTGGGTTTCCGCCGTCTCTTCCAAGCGTAGCGACGCCAACCAATAGTACTACTGCCTCGTCATCAACACCTGGTGGTACTTCGAGCACTGGAAGTAGTGTTGGGGGAACAATAGTAAAGGAGCCGAAACACAGTAAGATTCTAAAGAGCTCCAAGTAATGCGGATAATGGTAGCAATTGCTCTATATATCGACAATTGTTACAGGCAGGAAGGGTTGGGAAGTATAAAGAGTATTGGCAGAACTGGGACTGTGAGCTATGGAAATGGTTTGTAAAATAAAACCGTTTTAATTTGATGTTATATATTTAAGGTCATTCCTTTGATTTCGTGAATTCGAATGTTGCTAGTTTGAGGTTAGGTAGCACACTCAGGCCGGTGTCTAACGGTATGATTTTATTCTGGTGACGTCCATCAGATTCACGGTATTATCATGAGCGAACAGGAACTACCACCGTGGCTAAAAGAGCAGCTGTCACGTCTACAGCAGCTTCAGCAGAATTTACAGGCGATTATGATGCAAAAACAACAAGTAGAAATAGAAATTGTTGAAACTGACAGAGCATTAGAAGAGCTAAAGAAGATAGGGACAGAAGATATAGTATACAAAAGTGCAGGCCCTCTCCTAATTAAATCAAAAAAAGAAGATCTCTTAAAGGAGCTCGGGGAGAAAAAAGAATTATCAAACACGAGAGTGATGGTTCTGACAAAGCAAGAGACACGGGTGAAGGACAACCTTAAGGAGGTAGAAAACAAAATCAACCAAATGATACGTGGAACACAAGGTACAGCCGGTGCCACTGAATCTAGTTCAAAACCACGCAGTCAATAGATATAAAATTTTACAAGAAAATGAGTGTAACACGCACAATCATAAAAAGCTAAGGAGAAAGACAGAAGGTTATAACGATCGTGCCGGTTAGGATCGTAGTTGACGAAAGAGAAAGACGCAGTAGGATTCCCGGTCTCCTGCGCCAAGCGGGCGCAGTAACAGATTTTGCCCATCTTAAAGTGGGTGATTATGTCATATCTGCGGAAACTGCAATAGAAAGAAAAACGATACACGACCTGTTAAATTCAGTATATGATGGAAGATTACTTGTACAGTGCTCGGAACTTGTTCAGCACTATACTAAACCGGTGATAATCATAGAGGGAAATATTTTAAATCTATCTGATGGTGCTGGTGCTGCTGTTGAAGACATTATTGAAGATAATGAAAGGATTTATTTGATAAACGAAACTCTAGCAAAGGTCGCATTGGACTTTAGAATTCCAATAATAAATACTCCATATGCAGAATATACATCACAATTACTAGTAACGATGGTAAATAGGGCGTTAGAAGAAGGTACGAATAAGGGTCCTCTTTTAAAGCGGATAAAGAAGACGAATCCAGTCCAAATACAACAACTCTCAATACTTTCTTCGCTACCCGGTGTAGGCGACAAGCTTGCAGTGAGGATGCTTGAGAGATTTTTGACACCTCAACGCGCTCTAACCGCATCAGCAGCAGAACTTGCCAGAATTCCCGGTTTTGGCACTGCAAGAGCGCTAAAAGTGAGGAAAATCTTGGATTCGCATGATTATAAAAGCGTAGAACCTGCTCAAAGATCGCTGTTAGATGCCGAGTCATAATAAAACAAGAATAATTGCCGTTTGGTTATTACAAGTACCCTAAATCTGACCACCGTAATCGCGAAATTCGGTCAGACCATCAAAATTCAAATCTCAGTTCCGTTACCGATCTTTACTATAAATCCACAGCTCATTTCTGGTCGAAATGTTCCCTTTATCAAGAGGCATTTTTCCGAATACATGTAGTATTTGCAATCTTGACATTGGAACCCCTCTGCACCCTTGTTGATGACATATCCTTCCTCGTAATCAAGCTTTCTTCCTGTCTTTTTTATGAAATCCCATACAATATCTCCTGGCAGCATCCCATCACCTTTCGGTGAGAAGAACTTTGAAAGACCATTATTTGCGATTTCTCCTTCGACTATATGACACTTTTTTTCGTCGCCCAAATTGAATTTACATACGGCACATTTCCAATCCGTTTCAGGACTACTACTCTCCTGTTCTCTATAATCAGCCTCGCTTTTGGAAATCTTTCTCTTGGAGCTTAATACGCCGAACAGCACAGCATCCTTCGTAGCCATATCCTTCTCATCTTGTTCCCTGTTGACTTGGCAATTGCTGACTCCTCTACTTCGTTGGTGTTAATACTTAAATCACCTAATGCTGATATATCAACATCGTATTTATCAAATAAGTGAATTAATGCACCAGAATTTTACTGCATGTCTAGACACGCAGAGGTCAGCAGATAAATGTCAATATTGTTATTTTACTGAAGTTAATAAAAATAACTGTTAGGCTAAAATCATACTGAATCAATAGAACGACTTATTGGATTAATAGAAATAGTTGTCAACCTTCCGTTGTGCTAACATACCAAGCATTGACCATTTTTTTGTTATAATAAACTTGTTATGGCATTGTGTGATGCAGTTGCAGCAAAGATCCGGCCTATAAGAGAATAGAGAAGGATAATATCACAATTTGGATTATGTAGGAGATCTTATTGACCAGTCCACTACTAAGCTGGTTGTAGTAATAATCGACATTTGCCAGTATACACTACTCACAACATAATTCCAGATGGCGACTCATTAGGACAAAAAATTTAAGACTGCCCAGAATGTCTTGCTTTTGATTTTACTTTACTCGCTGCTTCCTTTACGGTTTCTGTTGTGTGGGGTGCTGCCTCTGCTGTTTGCCGTGCGGTATCCCTTATAATCTCGGCTGTCTCACGCGCAGCCATGGTTGTTTGTTCTACAGCAGCAGCAGTATCTTTGATAATACCACGCTCTTTAAGATCCTTTGCAGCATCATTAAGTTCTTTTGCAGTATCTCGAGCCGCTACGGTTGCTTCGAAAACTGCTTGGGTAATTTCGTCAATAGCCCCGCTTTCGCGTAAAGTTCTTACTGTCTCTCTCATCTTCGCTGATGCTTCACGGATACTCTTCGCAATGTTCTTTATCGACTCTGCAGTCTTTTCAGGATTAACTCCTGATGTTTTAAGAGTGTCGTTTTTTGAATCTGCTGGTGAAGTGGACATAGGGCTGTATGCATTACATCATTGTATAAAGTTTTACCTTTACTTGGTAGGATATCAGCACCTTCTCTGGTACATATATGCACAATACCATCATTTGTAACCCTTTTTTTTTATGACTGTGCTGATTTGTTAGTATCTAACTTTAGTTCGTTCGTCAGGTCCTTAACAGAGCGCGCAATATCTTTACAACTATTAGTTAGATCTTTCAAGTTTTGAATTTTTTTATTGAAAGTTGAATTCATTCCAACGATAGTTGATGTATTCCTTGCCTCTTCTATGATACCTGTTGCGTCTAATTCCGATCTAATATTCCTAATATTTTCCGCAACATTCTGCATTGCTTCTGAAGTCAGAGTCATGTTTTCTATATTTTTTAGCATTGGTGGAGCCTTCAATGAATCTTCGATCTCTTGTATAGTCGTAGCAATTTCTTTGATTTTCTCAAGGGATTCCATCATTCCCGGTGAGCCGAGTTCAGTAAGTCTCTTGATCGCCTTGGCAGGGGCTTTCGTGATATCCTTTAACCTCATGGGTTATTAGAGCAGAGATCATCTTAATTTGTTTATTTGCCTATTCTTTTGTTGTTTATATATTCTCCGGAATTTAACTTCTGAGGCGATCAAGGTCTATCTGTGCCGGGTAACATTCCTATTGATATCTTTGTTTTTTCATTTCGTTTTATGTATTATCTTTGCAATGAAATAGACAAGTCATGGGAATACGACAAATTGGTAGGTTTGATTCCTAATCCTTTATACTTAGTATTTGTCGCCATTTTTCGTGTTTCCAAAGAAACTCGTTTAACACCAATGTAAATACGGATATAAATGTAAACAAGGCTGATCATGCTGAAGGCTTGCCAATATTTACGACGCTGTCAGCAACTGGCGCGTTCGCCCTTGTAATTTACAACTAGATTCTGATCTCTATTCCATTCTTCTTTAAATAGTTTTTGACTCTGTCTACGGTCGATTTCTCATAGTGAAATATGGATGCTGCCAATGCCGCATCAACATCGGTTTTTCTAAAAACTTCTAGCATATGTCTCGGCTCACCACATCCGCCAGATGCAATCACAGGAATGCGAACTGCTTTACAAATAAATTTTGTCAAATTAATGTCATAGCCGTTCTCAGTCCCATCGGCATCGATACTAGTCAGTAGGATCTCACCAGCCCCTAGAGATTCAACTTTTCTGGCCCATTCGATTGCATCAATCCCAGTCTCGACTTTTCCACCATAAATTCTTACCTCAAACCAATATTTTTTTCCTCGATGATTTTCGAATGTGTTCTTACCATCGTCGTCGTAATTTCTTTTAGCGTCGATGGCAACTACCACACATTGCTTACCGAAGATTGACATTAAGTCTGTAATTAGGTCTGGATTTTTAACAGCCGCAGTATTGATCGACACCTTGTCTGCACCACTAAGTAATATATCACGTGCATCTTCTAACTTTCTGATTCCTCCTCCTACTGTAAAGGGAATATCAGTGACCCTTGCTACATTTCTAACAACGTTTTTCATTGTCTCTCTCTCTTGTTGTGATGCAGTAATGTCTAGAAAAATGAGTTCGTCTGCCCCCTGTAATTTGTATCTCTGAGCAAATTCGACAGGATCGCCTGCATCTTTTACTCTGTCGAAATGTATTCCCTTTACTACCCTGCCATTGTCGACATCCAAACACGGAATAATCCGCTTAGCCAGTGGCATCTTATGAGATCGCCTTGACCCGTTCAACACTGAGTTTGTCTTCATAAAGTGCCTTACCAAGGATGACTGCGCTACATCCTATATTCCTGACTCTAATGGCATCTTCGATACTTGAAATTCCACCGCTTGCAATAATGTTTGCGCTGGTGAAACTAACAGCAGAAGATAGTACTGTAATATCGGGCCCGTTCATCATCCCATCTCTATCAACACTTGTCAACAGAAACTCCTTTATGCCCATGTTCATAAAAAATCTCATAGAATCGATGACCCCTGATCCCGTGGTCTCTCTCCAACCATCTATCATGACCATCCCATTATTCTGATCAAGTGAAATTACAATTTTGTTTCGGTTTTTCTTAGCAAGCTGTCTTACCGAATCAGGATTCTTGTAAGCCATTGTTCCGAGTACAACTCTAGCGGCATTTTTGTGGAACATTTCCTTTACGGCAGGGACTGATCGAATACCTCCTGCTACTTCTACAGGGATGTTTACAGCATCAATTATTCTTGAAACAATTTCAGAATTATTGCGCCCGGTTCGTAAAGTCGCGTCGAGATCCACGACGTGCAACATATCTGCCCCAGCCCTTTCCCATTTTTTAGCTGTCTCAATAGGATCGTTACCATAAATCACTTTGTCCGCAGGATTACCTTTTACAAGTCTGACGACATTTCCGTCCATGATATCTACTGCTGGTATTACACGCATTTCTGAGAACACGCTTTTAAAAAATTCCTCAGTATAGACACGCCTGTGGACCCGGATTTCTCAGGATGAAATTGGGTGCCAAAGAGATTCCCATTTTCGACTACGGCTGGGATCTTAATGCCATAATGAGAACTCGCCGCAACTAGGCCTTTGTCTTTAGGCTTTACATAGTATGAATGGACGAAGTATACCCATGAACCATCGTTTACACCTTGCAAGAGCTTGCTATCTTTCCGAGTTACGTATAAATTGTTCCAACCCATGTGAGGAATTTTAACTCTCGTTCTAGCAAACATCACCACTTCTCCGTCTAAAATTTTGAGGCCATCTAAAATCCCCTCTTCACTTTTATTGAATAACATCTCCATGCCCAAGCAAATACCAAGCATAGGCATGCCTCCATTATTTGCATCATCAATAACTTGAATCAATAATTCCTTATGGGGCTCAATAGATCTTATCGCCGGGTCGAAATTGCCTACCCCAGGTAGAACTAACCCACTAAATTTTTCTATTCCTTCGATGTCTCGTATTATCGAAACTCTCTGTGCACCATTCCGTTCCAAAGCAGCCTTTAAGCTAAAAAGATTGCCAGCTCCGTAATCAAATATTGCGATGTTGTCAGGTGTCATTTACATAGCACCTTTCGTACTTGGTACCCCTTCCCTTCTTCTCTCGTCGATGCTAGCGGCCATTCTAAACGCTACCGCAAATGCTTTAACTGCTGACTCAATTTTATGGTGATCGTTATCTCCGTAATTTACCACAATATGGGTACATGCGTTCAAATTCTGAATAAGCGATCTCACAAAATGTTCAAGGTCTTCACAGGGGATTCCTTCAACAGTCTCCGCAGCTAAGTTCAATTGCATATTATAAAATTGACGCTTGACGAGGTCTATCGCTACAGATGCTAATGATTCATCCATTGGAACGACCGCATGCCCGAATCTTCTGATTCGTGATCTGTCAGAAAGTGCTCTGTCTATAGACTGAGAAAGTGCAATCGATGTATCTTCCACAAGATGGTGTAGTATACCGTCATTGGAAATGGCTGTCAAACTAATGTCAATCATACTATGCTTGGCAATCGCTACTATTAGATGATCGATAAAAGAAAGACCTGTTTTTACTGCTGTTTTACCCGTGCCGTCAATATTTACTTGTACTGCAAGCCGTGTCTCTTTGGTGGCCCTCTTAATTTTTGAAATTCTCTTTGTGGTATTATGTGGATAAGCGACCAAACGCGATCACTCTTTTACCGATACTTTATTTAATATCTTTGGTAGCTGATTTATATTTTGAATTATGACGTCTGCGCCTTTTTCTTTGAATTGTCTCATCGTTTCCAGAGGTTGCGAACTGCATCCATAAATACCACAAAATGCAATTTTGAGATGAGTTTTTTCCTCAGCTCTTCTGACCATTATCAAGTCCTCGTAAGAGTCCCCGGCATAAATCGCGGTTTTGGTGCCCATGCTTTTCATAGCCTTCATAATCCCATAGGGATTTGGCTTGGCATACTCCCTCCTTTCGTCTTCTAGGAATACGGAGGATTCTTGCTTGAGAGTGTCTAATATTGGCTGGAGAGAATATTCTGCAGCTAATTTGCTTCTGCCTGATACTACAGCTAGATTGCCACTAAATCTCCTTGCAAGGAGGTCCATTGTTCTTCTAGTTATCACAAGCCTGTCATTTTCAATCAGCGGTTTTCCAAAGTAAAATTTCGGCTCAAAATTGTGCAATTTTTTAAATAATTCTGGTCCATAGAATAATTCATCGAATACTGTTGCAATAACACTCCTCTTACCGGCAGGGGCAGGATAGTCTAAGAGTTTTTTAAGGTTTTTTATAATGGTAGATGAAGTTAAAGAGATTAGATATTTTTCAACGGAAATTATTCCATCTTCATCGGAATTTGCAGCTACTTTATTTAGGAACTCTCTGGCGTTGGTAACATTTTTGTGAGGGTTAGCAAGCTCTGCTAGACATATTGCATAACTTGTGTCGACGTCATTGTTGAAACCTCCTGTTTGTCTAAACTTTAGAATGATGTTATCGGATACCAGATTGGTGAGCCTGAAGTTATCTATTGCTGCTGTAGTAACAACATAGTTGAGTATAAAATCAACAGTTTTTTTTATGGCAGCGTTGTAAGATTTCCTTATATCGACTAGGCACCCATCGACGTCAAAAAGAACACACTCAAAGTTCAATAACAATAATTTTCTGAATTTTTTTATATGATTTGTTTTTTTTATATGACTTGCAGCCAACCATCTGTTTTTCAACTTCTTGTCTAGATTGCCTTCGATATTGATTTGAGAAATTTATCGTTCATTTCACTTGTTCCGATTGTAACCCTTATGCAGCCTCTGTGTCCATCAATATCTCCGAACGCTTTCACAGATAATCCTTCTTTTTTTAAAACACTTAAAATCCTTCCATAACTATCATAGGATTCAAGGAAAATAAAGTTAGCATCGGACCTGAAGACCTTTATACCGTTCATCTCAAAGAGCTCATCAAATACCCTTTTTCGTTCTCTCTTGATTAATTCCACAGTTTGTCTTACATAGCGCTCATAGGAGAGGGCTAAGGTTGCTACTGCTAACGAAAAACTGTTTAGAGGATAAGGAGACTGGATCGTTGTTCTAAATATTTCTGCAAACTTCTCATTCGCAATGAGATATCCTATCCTGGCTCCTGCCAAACCAAATGCTTTAGAAAGAGTACGCAATATCACGACATTGTCGTATTTTGCAATATGTGGAGCTAAATTATAATTACCAAATTCAACATACGCTTCATCAATTAAGATCAACTTGTCTTTGAATGTGTCTATGATTTCCAAAACCAGTTTCTCACCAAATTGATTACCTGTAGGGTTATTAGGAGAACAAATGTATATTATATCAGAGCGTGCTGCTCTCTTCAAGAATTCCAACTTCGGTAGCTCGGCGTCTTCGGTTAGTGGCACTCTATCTAACGCAATATCATGCAATTCACATCGATTTATGAAATAAGAGAATGTTGGAGTAAAAATGCTAGCCTGTTGATTTCTTCCGAAGATGGAAAGGATCAATTCAATTATTTGATCGGATCCACTGCCGATCCCTAGGTATTTTTTATCGACACCCGAATAATTTGAAAGCTGTCTATAAAGGTCTTCGAATTGTTCGAGTGGATACTCACGCAGATCAGTCTGCTTTATAGCATGTAAGGCTATTTTCGAGATGAATTTACTATCAAGAGCGAAATTCTCATTCGCATCTAATTTTATTGAATCTTTGATTCTCTCCGGCTTTACGTAAGCATCAAGTTTGCAAATTTTGTCTAATCTATCTGACAGCCAGTTTGTCATTTGGCCATCGTTCTTTCCTGCACGGCTAAGTAATGATTTATTAATCCTTCAGCTGAGGCAATTTCTCTGATATTGTGTTGTACTTTCTCTAGTCCAGACTTGGTTGCTTCGATAGTAGATACCAGTTTTAAAAAGTCGAGAACCGAAAGCGATCCCCTGGATTTCCCGAAGCCAAGCGTAGGCAGAATGTGGTTGGACCCAAAACAATAATCACTAGCTGAAGATGGAGTATATTTTCCGATTAATACAAGTCCAGACGATGTTATCTTCTTAGACGTGGCTCGAGCATTTTTGCCTACCAGTTGCAGATGTTCTGGGGCTATTTCATTTATAAATTCTACTGCAGTAGATCGCTGTTTGCAGATGGCAATAAACCCGTTCTTCTCCAAGCTCTTCCTTACAATATCAGCACGGGATATA
>WJXE01000005.1 GCA_009665115.1 Nitrosopumilales archaeon | reverse complement strand
GGTTATATCTGAAGGAAATCGTGTGGGTACTACTGGTGGACGTGTAGTTCTGAAGAAAGCTGGCCTGGCAAAGGTTAGAATAACTTCCTCCTCCCATCAAATGATTCACGGCGAGCTTAGATGGCTACTTACTCCAAAGCACTTGAAAAAGACCTCTAAATAAAGACCACCATATCTTAAATTATATGACATAGACGCCATGCGCGATTTTTTAAAGCGTAATAAAATACACACAATAAAAATACAATACAAACTGCAACTTACATAGGATAGCCACTCTTAACTCCCGCGATCTAGTAGAATATCGGGATTCAGTTCAACGCGAAAATTTTGATTGACACATTGGGCATATCGATAAACATGTGCAAAAGAATAGACCCAGGCTGACTAACACAATTTGAGATTCAGCTAATCCTATGGGGAGGCTATCTGATCTTGTCTATAGAAAATAGAATATTGGAATAGACATGCGTGTTTTTGCTTCGATTATCCGGATAATGAATTATATAAATTGGTGCATTGAGTCCATGTTTGATTAATCCGGCTGTCAACGTTGGTAAATCATCGGAAAAGCGAAAAGTACGGTGATCCTCCAGATACAACTCCATAAAGCCACGCCAATCCTTTTCGCCAATAATAATGGCATTTGGTTGGGTATTTTTATTAATCCATGAAATTGCAGATATCATCTTGTAAGTATCACTTAGCTGGAGAGAATTAAATTGCATACTAGGAGGAACAAAATGTTCTATAGAGCTACGTGCCATTCCATACCACAACGTAAATGGTTCATGAGCGTTTGGCATTATCTCGTATAATATCCCCATTATAACGAATATTCCTAGAATAAAAGAAGTGAGTATTGTGGAAGCAGGATTAGAGAGAGTGGGAGTATTAGTAGAAGTAGAAACCCTATGTGCAGGTCTTCTTATCTTCATCCTCCGAATTATCTGATAGAGACCAAATGCAGCAAAAATTGAAAGAAAAATACCCAGCAAACTAACCCATCGATCTGCAACGAACAACTCATCAAAAGGAAAAACAATCCATGAAAATGAAGCAGCAGCAGTTATCAATACAGGAATTTTAAGCAAAGTGCCATTCTTCAATTGTTTAAATCCAATTATACCTGTCGGAACAAGTAGGCCATCTACAACTACAAATAAGTACAATAAATTTTTTGGATTGTAAAACGTAGAATGAACTGATGAACCATCCCCTGCTTTCTGTATGTTTTCATGAATTATATTACTTGTAATATTCTGATTCATGTACAATTCAATTGTAAAGAAGCTAAACGCAACGATGGTACACAAAATCACAGCTCTAGTCTTAACGAGAGACGAATAAATTATAAGAGAGACGACGAATAACGAGCCAACTATTCTAGCAGTCGAGACAACCAATACACAGAGGATCAGAGCGAGAAGAATAAATTTCCAATTTAAATTTTTACTCCCCTTTCTTTCGGATTCTCTGTAGATTATTACAAACACAAAGAACATCATAGTAAGCGCCAAAACATCTCGATGAAGATCCCATGTTGTTCGAAGTACCGCCATTTGAAAAATTACAAAGACTGTCACAAAAAAAGCATATCTAATATCAACTTTCAGCAGTTTCCGAGCGACCAAAAATACAGAAACTGTGAAAACTCCAAAGATCACAGTAGCAAAAATTACGACAGTAGAATAGGGTGTAAGACCAGTTGCAATCTGTATCACATGAAGAAAAGAAACGTAAAAAGGGAACTCTGATGAAATTTGAGTCCAGTGAATAGTAAAATTAGTTGTCACGGGAATATAGTAGTTGATCACATCATAACCAATTGGAGAAGGATATGCAAATAACTCTGGTACGAGACGGACCACACAACCAATAAAAAATACCAGTAATGTTAAAAACCACTCTTTATTGATAAAATTCAAGTTGCAAACTAAATTGAAAATTCCTCTCATACCATAATTATTCGTTGCAGCAACCGATATTTTCTTCTGCCATGCTTATTGGCTTTATTAGGCAAAGAAAGGATTTAGGTAGTGGTGAAAAGCAACTTTTATGTACGCTAAGTAACATTTTGTAGTGCCATCCCCAATGGCCTTGCGCCTTATTAATATCGCAAAGCTATCGATGCGGTTGACAACAATGTTGTAGTAAGCAATACGAGGATGTCTGATTCTGCAGTGATAGTCAAGCTTACTTCTTCCCATACGCATAATAGTACTGCATAATATTACTGTAGGTGAAACCAACATTCGGAGTTAAAGTAGCTGTCAAGCAGACATATTACCCATGGATATTTATCATCGTAGCTCTACTAATGAGCACTTGTTTTTAGTTGTTCATGACGGTCGTTTATGTCAACTGCCAACTCTTTTCATCTTGGAACCACATTTTGGACACGCGGCCTCTTTATGTTTCGTTCCGCAGCCCATACAGTAGTATTTCAGCGAATTATCACCGAAGGTTGAAGAAGAGGACATTGAACCAAACATCCCGCCACCCATTCTTCCCATCATTCTCTTTCTCATGTAGAAGTTGAGCAGAATGAAAACACCTATTATAACAACCAACGAATAAGGAAAGGGTACGATGAAAGATATGGCGAGGCTGATACCGAGGGATAGCCCTAACCACATTATTTGGTTAATAAGAAACTTTTTGTTGTTAGTACTCAATTACTCGTCAGCTATTATTTGGTCTTACGGTCTTATAAAATTGCTGCTGATTATTGTTACTAGCTTTTGTATTTCATAGGACATTCGCATATTACCTTTTCTTCCTACAGACATTGTAATTGCTCTCTATTCGATTGCATGTACAACTTGTCCGTAGACAAGCTCCGTACTATGCAGTTTTGAAACCCGCTGAATATAAGGAAAAGATATTGTTATCCGATGCTGTGCATAATGTATAGGTCATAGAACTTTTGGAACGGCATATTTATAAAGATTAATCTATAACGACTGTTACACATCTACCCTAAGAAGGCAGTCTGGATTCTTTTCTAGTTACTTTCCATTACCTTTCTATACGCCATTATGAAGTGTTGAGCGTACAAATTGGCACGCTTTTCGGACCCCCGGTGCGTGCCACCCTTTGATCTTATATGATGATAATATTCGTGTAACACCACGAAAGGATTGTAGAAAATGTCAGAATTTAATGCGTAGATTTTTCTTTCTTTTTGAACATACACTGCGTATACAGTTCTTCTCTTTCCTTTGATTGTACCAACTACTATTTCAGGGGTGTCAACATGATAAAAATCGCTTAATTTTTCTAGTGCTTCCTCGGTTTTCTTGTTAAGAATCAGATGAACTATTTTTGCCTGCATTAAATCGTCTGGCCCAGACATAAGCGAGTGGATTGAAATGATTACGAACAAGCTATTTATTCGTACTCGAGTAGAATTAGAGAGAGGGATTTATTCCTCTCCACGAGTCATTCATATCTCTTCATTTTTGTAGACTTAGTAGCGATGGTTGCATAGAATTATTAATGATTGACTAAAGCTTTAGTTGAATTATGGGTGCGCTAGAACATCGTGATGATTATGCTCGCCCACTTCAAAACAGGCAGAAGATACAGTATACCGAGCTCAGCAATTCACATAATCTATCAGAGGATGAGGTGGAACGTATCCCATACGTAATCTCATTATGAATCTAATGTTCCAATCTGCTATGAAATTTTAAGTTACCCGTGCTCGTTATTCCTTTTTCTTACCTCTTTTTCCTGTAGGAATCAGAGAGTTTGTCTTGTTCTACTTCCACATAAACTTTGGCTGGATTAATATATGGGATAGCCTGTTTTACCTTCTGTTCTATATTATCTATTACAGATTCGATTTTGTCCGTATCCAAACCATCAACAAGATTTACTTCAATAGTAACTAACACATCTTCAGGAGCGAAGTGCATGGTACGCATGGTTATTATTCTGTTGACATCTGGTATCTCATTGACGAGTTTCACGACCTTATTGTAATCCTTCCTTGATATCGACTCACCTATTAGTAGCGCCTTGTTCTCTTTAGCTAGAAAGTAAGCAAAAGCCATCAAAATACCTCCTATAGCAACTGAACTTAAAGAATCGTAGATTGTATCTCCAGTTGCCTCAGAAAAAAATATACCTATGCCTGCAACAACGATACCAAGCAATGCTGCCGAATCTTCAACCATAACTGTAATAACAGAAGGATCTTTGCTTTCCTGGAATTCCTGCACTAGCGTATTAAGACTTATCTTATCTCCGCGTGCTTCAATAGACTCTTTAGCTAGGAGCAATGCAACTCTTAATGCATTCGCTTCAAAAGCAGCAGATATCGCCAAAATCACATAGCTCACATCAGCGTTCTGGATATGATGAATCCTACTCAATAATGAACCAAAACCTTGTTGTAATGACAAAATGCCAGATATTCCAAATAGCATGGTTGCGACAACGAATGACCAAAAGAATTGCTCTTTTCCGTATCCGAAAGGATGCTGTTCAGTAGCAGCCTTAGTGCTGGTTTTGATTCCGAATAGAAGCAGTACTTGGTTAAATGTATCCGAAATAGAGTGCAGCGTTTCTGCGAACATTGCTGTGCTGCCGGTGAGAATAGCCGCGATGAGTTTGGCTATAGCTATACCAAGATTACCAAAAAGAGCTGCATAAACGGCTTTTTTTGAGCTTCTAACCACTGTAACATTTTGTATTTAGTCTTAAATCAATATACCTTTTTCTACTGTTAGAGTAAGAGCGAAAAAATAATAACAACAACATCAAGATACGAGAAACCATATCCCCGGAATGCCTTTTTAGGTGAAGGCGTTTTATCGATACTTGCAAGCATTTTTAATTCAATGCACCTCTATCTTCTTACATTCTGGGCAATGTATTCATGATATTATTAGAACCATTATAATAAAAGCCGCGTCTCGGACGTCTAGTAAACAGGCAGGTGATTGCGCTAAGGCAGATTATGTCGAAGCCGATACTCATAGCGCCAATTCACTCTCCTTCTGCTACATTTTTATTCTGAGACAATCAAGTTGATTTGTTACGTTCTAACTTTTCTCTTACTTTTCTGGTTAATATGACCCAACCCCTTAAAAAATATCGTTACAAGTAAAGAAAAAGTGAGCTAACTAACGCAACTACAAATAGATGAATGCATAGAATGGATATTACATGCTGTCGAATTTAAAAAAAATTTTAATTATAAATATGCATCAGGAGAAGGCTGGGAATTTCTAATATTCGGTGCTGACGATTATTATCTCGATACTAGTGCTTTGACAAAAATTGAGAAGACCACAGGGATGCTCCTGGTACAAATAAAATCTTCTGAAGGTAATGCCGACTTGTGGTTTGGTCGGAGGATCGAAGCAGTACAAGGAAATGTCAAGAATAGACTTGTATAAATTTAAAGTACTACTTCCAAGTATTGCAAGTCAATTGTAAGTGTTCCTCTCTTTCCCTTTAGCTCTGCCTCTTAGACGGTGAGCATGCATCATTACCTTGGTCTAATCTTTTAATGTTCTCTGGAGGATATGCCTTTCGGCAGAGATGTTCAAATTCAAGTTGAATGAACGAGCTCGATGGATCGGCTGATGGGTGCATGATGTAATAAAGAACATGGTAATTACGTCCATGATTATTTATCCAGCGTAACCGCTCTACTGGATCATCTTTATTAAGACATGATTACAATTCAAAAACAATTCCTTCTTTATAGTCCAAAACTTTTGCATTTAATTTGTCTTTATACGTACTATTGTATATGAGGTCATGCATAAAATCATCTGCAACTATAGTTATGTCTCCAAAAGTATTGCATGCCAAGAAGCCGTCAAGAGATTCAATGAACGTTGGATAATCCTTGGCTTGGTGACAGGTTGCTGCAGTCGCCGAACTCAGATGGTGAGCTGCAGGGAAGATATCACATATTTCTACAGGAATAACCCCAAGGAATTGATTGTAGACACAAATCTGTGCATCGGGGAATTTTTTTACAAGCTGAACAAAATCCCTTGTAGTATAAAATGGCTGGAGTTGCACTATTGGATATAAAACTAAGTTCTTTTTTACTACTGATCTAAACGTAGAGACGATTCTTCTGAACCTTCTAGCTTCTGGTCTGTATTGATCTATCGGTTCATAAAGAAAGATCGCCTTGCTTTTAAACAGCGGTGTTCCATCTTCCAAGAATTCAAAATTTTTAAAAAGATCCATTGCTTTCATAAGCTTGGGATGAGCGCGTGCCTTAAGCATCACATATTCCCACAATCTGCCATCGACTATTGCTTGTTTGACTGTGCCAACTTCTGCTTTCAAGACGTATAGATTATGCTTAGCAATTTCTTCTGTGCGATCAACTCTACTCATCTGTCGAAGCTCCTTGATGGTGTGAGTACAGCAAACTGGACATTGGCAGGTAAGATATGAAAGGTCTTGGAGTTTGAGTGTGCCATTTGCATGCATATAGCGATCATCTTTGGCATATAACATGTATGAAGCCGAATCAAACATATCGCATCCCAACGAGACAGCCAGAGGAATAGTGAGCGGATGACCAGCTCCGAACAGGTGAATGGGCTTTGTAGGCACTGTACGTTTGACAGCCGCGATCATTTGCGCCAATATTGAGAACTCATATGCCTCCATTACCTCTACAGGGCTACCTATAGCTAAAACCGGGAATCCCATTTTATCCAGAGCGTTTGCGCAATATCTCACGAGGTCTAGATGCTCGCCGCCTTGCACCGGTCCTACCCAGATCGTATTATTGTGATTATCATAACCTTGTTCGCTATCTTTTCTTCCAACGTTTCTGCCTTCAAGAGTATCCTTTGCATTCGCGAGTGTCTCTTCTACATGGTCTTTCGCTTTTTGATATTTTAATCCATAACCAGTTGGTTTGTCCAAAGGAACAGAGATATCAGAACCGATATCTCTTTCAAATTGGGATATAACTCCTGGTTCGGCTTTGATTGCTCCGTACTCTAAAATTTGATACCCCCCAGAGTCAGTCATTATAACACCGTCATAATTTAGAATATCATGAATCCCTCTAGTTCGCGCATCGTCACCATAATATTTTAGTGTCGTATACGCATTGGTGATCAGTCCGTTAAAACCTAAATTTTTTAGAAATTGGGGACTAATTGTCTGCCTTACAGGATGGACAACAGGAATAAAAGCCGGAGTTTCAAGGATACCATGGGCAGTTTCCAGCTTTCCAATGCGCCCAGCCAGGTCACTATACCTGACTTCAAAGGACAAAATTTACTTCTTTATCTCCCTAATAAATTCTTCATAAATAGCCTTAACTCTGTCTGCTGCAAGCCCAGACCCTTCCTCAATGCCTGCTTGTGTGACTTTAATTTTGTCCATCACAATTATAGCTCCTACGTCTTCCCTTATCTTTACTAAACCAGGAAAAACTCTGGCAATTCTATCCGAAAGAGCCTTGAAGTCAAATGGCTTTTCCATTAGTTTTATCTCTTTTACAAAAGAACCGTTAATAATCATCTTAATGATTCCAAGACTCTCCACATTCTCCAAAACCACATCGAGTTTCTCGTCGATGCCAGCTAAGGTTCCATTGTAAGTTTTTTGATCGGAAGTTTCCACCGACACCTTTTTACCCAGAAATTGAACCGTTTCTTCCCCAAATTTTCGAGTAAGTACTGCACTCATAATATTTCATGGTGGAGCGCTGGGGTAATATATACATGAATTTTTGTTGTTGTTGTCCTTTAATAAAAATTTCCATAGGCAAGTAAGATAGGTTCGAGTCAATTTGACCAATCTATCTCAGTCTAAATTACCTAGTACTCGAGGAACTTTTGAGCATCTCCCTTTTCATATACTAGAGAAAGCCAATCAATGATCCCTATTTGTTTTCTAGACTTCTTCTGTAATTTTGAAACGATATCCTTGGCAATATCTTGTGGAGTTTTTCCCGTCGTATCCAATTCGGCAACCCTTTCTTTTCCAAATGTTTCCACCGAGTCGTAAAGAGTGATGCCAAGGATCTCGGCGGCAATATTCTCTCTCATCTTCATAGGTGTATATTTTCTCTGCCGAAAAATCTTTGCTAGCAGGTAGGGTGAGCGCCTCAAAACTGCAACAAGGTCAATTCCAGTTGTCCTTAACACATACGGTGCGAGATGTCCTACTATTACGACATCTTTTGTTTTTTTTATTTCTTCTAGTATAAGCTTCTCTGTTTTTTTAACGTCTATTTCTCCAATTCCCTTCACCGCGCTAGTAGGTAAGGTTATCGCGTTGTTACTCAGTATGACCCTGTTAATGTCGATTAATTTTGCCTTCCCTAACTTTTCGGATACGAATTTTGCACACGTGTGCTTTCCAACTCCAGGATTTCCTGTAATGACTACTCTAGTCATAATTCATTTGTCCTTCGCATACTCGGATAATTTCGTTCAACTGTACTGGTTCCAAATTAAAAGATCGAATGGGTTCTATAATATTTTTCTTAAATGCTCAATTTTTTTAGTGTATAGATTAATGTCCATGAGATTATTTTCAGGTACCTCATCTATTTTCATGTGGGCTAGCAAGTCTTAGACACATTTGTCCAGATTATGAACACAGAATACGCTACGCACACTACGCTCAGAGCCCATTTATGGACCTAAAGGTTTGGAACATGGACTTTCAGTATATTATTGACATCAGTCACTGCCATCAGATGTATGAGATATTGTTGCTCAACTCCCTGAAGTTTGGGCAAATGGTACAATGATCGACCAAATATCAAGCTAATTATAATATGGGGTATTCAGTTAATATGCATGTGCCGGACCGCCGTATTTTATGGAGACGCATTAGCAAGATATGGGTTTGAGAATCCGCATCCGTGGCGCTCTGATAGAATCTTTGCCTTCTGGTCTAAATTTCAAAATGAGAATTTGGACAAATCTAGTCAAATCGTAATAAAGGATCCTGTTTCGGCTGATGAAGAATCAATACTTACGTTCCATGAAAGGGATTACGTTGATCTTGTCAAGAAAAGCTCAAAGACTGGGAGTGGCTTTCTTGACATGGGAGACACCCCAGCCTTTCAAGGTATTTTCGAAGCGTCTTCTTTTGTCGTTGGTACGACCCTAGAATGTTTAAATTTGTTAATGAAAAAACAGCATGAAGTACAACATGTCTTTAATCCGATCGGGGGACTGCATCACGCACGAAGGGATTCTGCAGCTGGATTTTGTGTCTTTAATGATATCGGTGTAGCAATCCTAATAGCAAGAAAACGATATGGTCTAAAGCGAATAGCCTACATAGATATTGATGCTCATCACGGTGATGGGATTTATTATGAATTCGAAAACGACCCGCTACTCTTCATGGCAGATATACATGAAGATGGTCGTTTCCTATATCCTGGAACCGGCTCAGAACTAGAAACAGGTATTGGTGAAGCCGAAGGTACTAAACTGAATATACCGCTGGCGCCAAACTCAATTGATAAAGATTTCATTATAGCCTTTAACAAAATTGAGAATTTTATTAATAATGTAGCCAAACCTGAATTGATTATATTACAATGTGGTGCAGATTCACTTAATGGCGACCCGCTAACCCATTTAAAATATACTCCCAACGCACACAGATATGCAACAGACGTAATCCATAGACTGGCGCATAAACACTGCATGGGTAGGCTGATCGCTCTCGGTGGAGGAGGATATAATCGAGCAAATATCGCCAGTGCTTGGACAGAAGTAGTTAAATCTTTGCTAGCAGAGCCTCAACACGGATAACTATGTATCAAGATAAAAAATTTAAAAAAGAAGAGTAATATTTTGTCTTTTGTCGTCGTTTTGTAGTTTGTCTTCTATTTGCTGCAGTCGTTTAACCCTCTTCCCAGCCTTTATCGAATACACCATTTTTGTGCAGTGGCACTGGCTGTCCGGCGGTATATTCCATTGGTCTCATCCAGAAGATTGCGTGTGTTGGACATACTCCTATACATGCTCCATCTGAAATGCACCTTTCTGGGTAGAAAATGAACGCCTTACCTCTCTTCCATCCTTCTACAGGCTTTACTCTTAGAACATCAGGGCCGAGAGCAGTGCAAATTTCTACACATAGAGCACAACCAATACATCTTTGTTCATCAACGTCTGGAATTATAGCAATTGGCATCTTAGTTCAGAGTTGCATACGTTCGAAAGTATTTAAACACTATGCCAAGTTCAAAACAGTGTTATACTTCACAAAGCAAATGACAATGAAAACCACTAGAATGGCGATGTGCTTAAAAAGAAGAGGAAAGGGCGGTGAAACGGTTGTTTTACTTTTTGGGGGCCATTCTAAGTACGTCTACTTGACCGCTGTGAAGCCAATCCTTTAGCTCTGCATGAGATGGCTTAGCGTCATGTTTGCCGGCCAGATGGAGATGCAACAGAACATAGTTAACTTGATTTAGCAACGGCTTGTTTTGTTCATCACCTTTGCGGGATTTCTTTCTCAGATCTTCAGGAACAGTCTTCCACCATTCTTCATATGTTCTAACCATAAAACCAAAATTATAAGCGGCGTTAATAAGCGTTTTGGGTTAGTTCCAAGATAAAGAGCTAAAATACTGAAAATATAATATGGCGGAATCACCAAATTTTCAAAAACAGGGACTGAAATGCCATTTAGAACAGATGATTTGCAAACGGCGTATCTTGCGTATAAGCAATTCAATGACCATAACCCTCCAGCACATCACGAACGCTACATATTCCCCTTTTTCGCTGGCTCATATTTCACTTATCGGAAAGTTGACGTAATGCGCGTTATAGCAATTGCGAATTCGATATCGCCCAATCCAAATTATATTGATATCGGCTGCGGATACGGCGACTTTCTAACCAAAATTCGCCAATTTATCCCAGATGCGATAGGCCTTGAAGAGGATACAAGTATTTTTTATATCTTTCAGAGACCTAAACCTGATTACATCTATTCGGAGGCTGCCGCTGCTGAATGGTTTGGTAAAAGATCGTTTGATGTATCATTTGTAGGATGGATGGAACCTGGGGTAGATTTTCGTAAAACTGTATCGCAATTCACAAAATGTGTTATTACGACCTTTGACGCTGGCGGGCAGTGCGGGATAAGCGGAGGATGTGAATACGACGAATTCGGATTTCAAAAAATAGCTTGGTGGCGAACGCCTTCTTGGATAGATGTCAATTGTGAATTGATGAATAGATTCTACACTTCTTCATTAAGAACGAAAAAGAGCAAGAAAGAAGAGCTTACGAAGTTGCGTACAGCCCATAACCTCTGGTATGTATACACACGGCCTGAAATATCGCGTAAGGTTCGTGTAGCTTTAAAGTGTTGGCTAAAAGAGGAACATGAAGGTCTATATGCCAAACATAGATTTGATTTTGAATCAGTACTTGATGAGTGCGGCTTCCATTATATGGAGACGCTTGCCGCACTTTTATCAAAAGGCAACCAATTATGGGAAGTAAGATTTGATTAACATATTATGATATTATGGTTCAGTTAGTACTCTAGATTGTATACCAATGCTTGCGGACAGATAAACCTTATTCTAAGCAGATTGCTCGTATGATTTACCCCAAAGCTATCTATAATTACTTTTTCAGTAACTCATATACTATAAGTTTCTACCCGTAAGTCTATAACAAGGCTATCTAGTTATACGCTAGGCCGAATTTACAACACAAGGAAGAGGAAGGACTGAGATGGCATCATAAAACAGAGAGGAAATTTTTATGGCAAATACAAAGATCTCATCCTATTTAACAAGAATATAATTATAGCTGGAATATGCTCTTTCTTTTCTGCTGCATTTGTTTCTCAGCAATACTTTGAGCATTATAACAAAAGTGATATTGCAAATTCTATTGTAGCTCTATCAACGGAGTATAGTATTTACATTCCATTATTTGTCATTCTCTTTTATATTGATAATAAATATAGATACGTAGATCCTTTCACAGGAAAGAAAAATTCCAGAAGAATAAAAAAAGATATAAAAAAACTGTTTACCGCATTTTCGATTTCCGAAGTAGCATATTCTTTGACAAAAATCTCATTTCATTATCAGTTTCTTCATCTAGGAGCACAACCATATCAGGCATCTATGCTTAGCTCATTATCAGCATCTGCAATATCTTTTGTACTAATTAATCTCGTAATCATAAAAATTGTGAAACTTTTCACAAGGTAGAGTATTGAGAATAGAATATATCATATTACTATCTTTGCAAGAACCTCAGGCCTATTTATAATCATAATTATTTGCTATCACAATAACCTCACCTTCCACATACGTGCCCTATCCACCAGATGCATCCAAGTCCAAGTCCTTCAATCCAATACAAAGCAAGGAAAAAATAACATGACTAAGTCCTAATTCTCTGCGGATGCCATTTAAAACAAGAGATCTGCAAATGGCTGTGGAATCATTACGGCAGTTTAGAAGATATTCTGTCTCTCCTCATCATGAACGTTTTAGTTTCCCCTTGTTGCGAGGGACATATTTTACTTATAGAAAAATAGATGTACTACGTGTATTCGCAATCGCGAAAGCTGTCTCGAATAGTCCTGGATATTGTGACATCGGTTGCGGGTACGGAGATTTTCTAATAAAAATACGAGAATTTATCTCTGGTGCAACAGGAATTGAAAACAGTGCTGGCATATTTTATGGCTGTAATTTACCTAAACCTGACTACGTCACAATAGCTGATGCACGCTGGGGAATCGAAAAAAAATTTGATATTATTTTCGTGGGGTGGATGGAGCCCGGGATAGATTTTCGGGATGCCATTGCTGCTAAAACAGACGTAGTCGTAACGACGTTGGATCAAGGTATTAGCTTAGCAGCAGAGTTTGATGGACATGGGTTTGAACGGGTTGCCTCATGGAGAACACCGTCATGGGAGGATGTTAACACCGAGATTATGAATCGCTATTATACACAGATGTCAAACGAAATCTATCACAGCTTGTCGAGGTTACGGGGTGCACATAACCTATGGTATGTTTACAGTAAAAAGCGGAGATATTCGGAAGCGATAAAGGCTGCTCTTGTAAGATGCTTGGAACAAGAAAAGCGAACGTTTGTAGGACGGTATGATTTTGAAGACGTGTTGGATGATTGCGGTTTCAAATATTTTGAAGAGTTAGAAATTTCCGCTGCCTCGAAACAAGAGAAAGCACATCTATGGGAAATCCAATTTACTAGCAATTTCTGAGAGTAGTAAAAAAGAACTACGGATAGAGAATAGGTGATTCTCTTGGAAATTCAAAGTTACGTTTCCTTATATTTCACTGTGCTGAGCCAGCCAGACTAATACATTATCACACGCAGTTTATAAGTCAAGGTCCTTCCAGGAATGGTTCTTTTTGGGCGCTGGCACACGCTTTGCCAGAACGGGCAAGCATAATTTTCGGATTCATGTGACTTCTGCAAAAATATAACATTCGTACGGATATTTGATATAGTGTCCCGATTAGGATGGAATTCTGTGTCCGACAATGTCCGTGACAAATTGGCATCAGGCCTGAGGGATTGGAAGAAATATTTTGGGATATATGTAAATCAATACCTATTTGCATACTATCTAGTAAGGATTTTGGCTTTCATTATGATAAAACAAAATTGCCTTTCTTGTATTTTGGAGCATTGAAACTATTATTCTAAAAAAATGCAATAGCGATCCAAACGGAAATTATTGCAAAATGGCACTAATTACATATAGTACGTTAATCTGGTTCTGTATGTACAATGACTCTAGAAGCACCAGTTTGCCTGATAACTAGGTTTTGAACGCTCGTTGCTAATCTATGCGCGTCTTCTATTGTCTTAATCGTCTTTTCTGGTGTAGATTTGATCCTTATTGACAGGGTGATGTGTTGTTCATCATTAACGTATACTACCCCAATATCTTTGCAATCAACTACGCCAGGTATAGATAGAGCCGCATTTCTTATTCTTTCTAAGTACGCTATGGCGGGTTTCTTCTCTGTCCCCATTGATACGTATTCACTGGTTTCTGTCTCCATGTGTGTAGTGATGTCTCTTAACTCCGGAACTACCTCCTTCAATCTTATTTCAAAGGAATCTATAATGCCGTGAGCGGTCTTAAGATCAAGATCTCGATCCATCTGTACATCAAGATACACGTGAAGTATCGATCCTCGTTTTATCCCGCGGAGATCCGATAAATTATTATTCAAATCTGGATTAGTTACTTCTTCTTTAGTCGATTCTCGTGATCTAGATGTTGGTGTTATTTTTGATAGATATATTGAATGAACGTTCTTTATGCCTTCTGTTTCTGCCGCAACTAGTCTAATCCTATCAGTAATTGTTTCGCTTGCGGATTCTGTTGCATCTACATGTACTAGGACATCAGAGGCTGGAAGGACTCCCCTTACCTTTTCTTCAACCGATGTAGCTACTTTATGCGCTTTATCATGTGTACTTGTTCGTGGAACTTCGATATGCATATCAACAAAAGTTTCCGATCCCATCTTCCTTATGCGAATATCATGTGCCTTATCAACACCGTCTAATCCAGATACCGCTTCTAGTACCCTTTGATATGCACCTTTAGGTGCCTTATCCAACAATACATCTAATGTCCTCCTTCCCAGACCAAGAGACGTGTAAATTATCATTCCTGCTACTATAATTGCCGCATAGGCATCAGCCTTTGGAATATGAAATAAGAATACGAAAAGCAGCCCCACAATAACTATGGACGATGTTATCATGTCCGTTTTGAAATGGAGTGCATCCGCTTCCAGCGCTTGACTGCCATACTTTCTTGCAGTTCTATATAGTACTCTAGATCTTCCAAAATCAATCCCAATAGATACAAACATGATTATAAATGAGAATATCGTAATCTCGGGTTGGATGCTTTTGAAGAATATTCTTTCAACACCTTCATAGAATATCCAGCCAGCAACTGCAAATAATAGTATTATTTCAGACAGACTTGATACGCTTTCAACTTTGGCGTATCCGTATGTATATTTCAAATCTGGTGGTCTCATTACCATGCGTATAGCGTACAATGTCATTAACGCAGCCATTACATCAAGTCCAGAATGGAAAGCTTCGGATAATATCCCAAGACTGTTGGTAGAAAATCCTATAATAATTTTAAAGATGGCAAGACCTGCTGAAGCTACAATCGAGGTTATAGCTACTTTGAGTTTCTCATTATGTGCATCCTGACGCTTCTTTGCAACAATAGATGAATGGGAGGAGGATTCCCTATGCTCGTCCTGATGATCATGGTTGTGGTGATCATCGTTTTGTTCTACCACGATTATCTTGTAGGTTATTTAAATTATCTTATATAGGTTAGTAGTACTAGCCAATGTTGCTAAAACAATCCAAATACTACATCCACTACATTGATCACCGTCACATCTCATGAGGAAGGTGTTGAGTCCCTGAAAAACACAATGGAGCCATCGTCGGCCTCATTGAAACTGTGAGGTCTCCCGGCTGAAATACTCTTTTTTTTAAATTCACACAATATTTGATTCTTGAATAGTCGAAAAAGTCTTTAGTGTAGCAATAAGGAAGGGTTTATTTTCGTGTTTTCTTTCATATGCCTATTATTATTAGTATTATTTAGTTTGACTTATTATTGTACTTATTTACCTTATCAAGCCTTCATGTCAAATGGATTTCGAATGACTAAATCCTTATCTAATGATGCGAACTCTTTTTCTTTCCTAAACTTCTCACAATACATCTCACTAGATGTTAAAAACACACCACAATCTAATTGTCTATCTTTTTCATTTCCTTGGAAATGCAAGCCATCCATTTTTGGCATTTTGATATCCAATAAAAGTAAGTCGTATAAACCAGCTTTAAAATTCTCTAATGTCAAAATAGGATCATCATGAGAATCCGCTTTGAGTCCATTCTCCTTTAAAACCTTCTTTAGCAGTGTTAAAACATCTGGTTCATCGTCTACTACCAAAATTTTTTTCTTGCCATTTTCCTTTTTTGTTTCTGCTGTCATTGCATAGGCAATAGAATACTCTTCTATCATCTGAATTGCTTTACGATCTTACTATGTACGCCTTCGCTCACAATCTGTCCGCTATTTCCAGTATTGCTGCCCTGACCTGAATTTTCGTTACTTCTTTGACTATTACTTACGCTCAATGGCGATTCATTTGAAGGCAATGTAATGCCGCTACTATTGTCGATGCTTCCTCCAAATATCTGAAAATAGCAGTTATCAACTTCTGCTTTACCAGGTTCTTGGGGTTCGTGAGTTATTTTAGAAACACAGTCATAGAATTTATTAACCTGCTTGTCAAGTTCAGGATTACTAGTGTTTACTGCCTCTTGGATTACTTGCCCGGAACTGCTGCTACCTACGGCTAACGCTGAAATAACGATACCGTTATTTGTGACAAATGCTAGGACTATAACAGGTACAAACATTGTCAATATCAGTTTATTCATCTCATTTTACGGTATATTTAATTCAGAGTCTGAGATAATATTTTTGATCCCTTAATCTAGAATCCCATTACGACATTATGTTATGAATTTTTGTTCCTTTTTTGTCGAACATGGTCTTGATTATGAACACATTTATCGGTTTTGCTCTAAACAATGTTCTGAAAGAGTAAAATGGGTTCTGTTGGTTCTTACGTTTTTCAAATCAGTTGTTGGAAAACAGTTGGTAAAAGGCTAGTTTTCTATTTTCGTTTTTTTCTTTCTCTTTACGTGTTCTTCAATGAAGGGCTTAAATTGAGAGTGCTTTAGCAAAGAGAAACATTTGAAGGTCTTTCTCAATTCATTATTTTCTTCTCTGTCTAAGACGGTGAAGACGCCTTCGACATTAAATCCCTCTTGTCTCAGAGCTTCTATTGCTAGTCGTATGCTACCCCCTGTAGTCATCACGTCATCGACTATTACGACTGGGGGTATTATCTTACCCTCAATTATTTTCTGTAACCCATGCGGGTTACGTTCTTTCCTTACAAAAAACCCATTTATGCCTTCAACGCTATTAGAGCTCTTCAATACCACTGCTGTTACTAGTGGAATTGCGCCACTCGCTAACCCACCAACAGACTTTACTTTACCATACTTAAGCACTATTTCTTCCAATAACAAATCCCCTATGATGTCTATTGCCTCGGGATCTAACGAGACGTTCTTTAAATCATAATAATATTCACTTTTTTCACCACTCGATAATGTTATGTCATCGACGACAATTCCTTTTTTCTTGACAATATCGATTAACGCCTGCATTTTCTCAAACAATGGCTAATGATTTCTGCAACCAATCAGTAATTAAACATTTTGTCCAACTTTTCTGAAGATCCTTCATGTTTCATCTTGAATTCTTCGCATTCTTCATCGTGGTCATCCATTTGTCATTCCCCTTAATCCCTATTCCTGCTCTCTGTGCGGGTGTCTGACTCTCTAACGCCTGATGTTGTCTTATCTCACTACGCTACCTTAAGTTGCATCAACTGTTGTCTTTAACTCAAGGTGTTTTCGTTATGGCAAACGACATTATTAGTACGTATAGTGAAAAGTCACCAAGTCATTAAAGGTACCTGTGAATAGACACAAAGAGAGTAGAGCATCTGATTATCAATTTTGAAGTGCGAGGCAACACGAGGCATTGGATCTCTTCGAGGATGAGATTGTTAGCAAATTCTAAAACTTGATTCCAAGGGATGCAGAGACTATGATTAAATAAGTGCACTGTCGTGTAGGTATAATTGTCAGAGTAAATGGGGGAACGGTAGAGTTGACTAACTATGAATGTAAGCATTGGGGATGTAATAGATCCGACAACACTTGTGTCGGGTGTGGCTCTATTATATGTCCATACTGTTTACAGGGACCAGAAAATTGTAAATGTGAAAATAAAGATGACTGCTGTAATAGATAGTGTACCATGGTACTGTGTAATCTTAATGATTACTGCCCGCCACGGCCAGAGGTTTCTGCTTGTCGTCTTTTTTCGTGTGGCCTATCATAGGTGCGGTAAATCTGATATCAAAATCTTCTTAACGACAGTCTTTATTCCCATCTGTCTGTCTCGAATATCTCAATCTTCTTATAATGGTCGACCTGAATTCCAATAATATCGATGTCGTAAATTTATCGCTCACGTTTATACCAGCATCTTCATACTCTTTCATGCACCTCTTAAAGGTGTGAGTCAATGGGAACACGTTAGAATAATCAGCTTATGCATAACACAAAAGTGAAAATCGTATAGTTTCTTCTCCTTGGGATCTGACACCTTTTAAATCCGTTGGACGTAAATTTATCGTCATCCACGAAGAATAAATATCGCCTTAACGTGATCTATCTTACAATTCCCCCATTCTACACAAGATCTTACAACCAGTTGAAGAGAAAATGTATAATTTCTATAGTATAATGCTTACTTGTACATGCAGATGGTTAGACTCGATAAAACAATGAAATAGTATCCTATAATAGAACTTGACATAGACTTTAGTACTAAGTTGGGCTTCTCATAAATAGTTGGTTTTCATTCCCTATCTCAGAACAAAATGAAATACAGAAGCAGGAGTGACATAGTCGGGCTACTTTTGGATGCAGCAAATGGTGGAGGAGCCACTAAAACAAAACTAATGTACAAAGCATACCTATCTTTTAATCAGCTAAGAGAATATCTAGCGCTTTTAGTTGAAAATGGTTTGATAGAATATGAAGAGGGGATGCGGACTTACAGAACAACAGAGAAAGGTATGCGTTTATTGCAAATACAGAACACAATGGATGAAATAACGCCTATTAATTACATCAGTGGGAAATAAAGGTTAGATAGTAACCAAACTGCTCTGGTGTGTACTGTACCAAAAGGAGAAGTGGAATTCAATCCACTCCTTACTATGACATCCTGACGTGATGTTCTAATTTTGAGAGCTTAAACTATTTTTGTGAATAGCGTAACTTTTACCTTTAGACACAAAAACGGACGTGACTACTATTCTACAGGTCGTTATTGTTTAGAACTGAAAGAGTGTAGACGGCTTAGAGAGTGATTGGGTCGAGAATCTATAAACCTTACGACTCTTCATAACTCCCAACCTCTCTTGTCGCATAGGCCAATTTTATACCCAAATTATTATTCTATATTAGAAGGAGTAGGATTTCTTGCTATACATGCTAATTATAATAGACAAAAAAAACTTGTGATTCTTAAGTATTATTCTATTTGATGAATACACATTCGTCGTAGAGTATCGCTTCCTGATATTATGTAAACAGGAATGTTATCCTTTAATGCTGGTTGGTTTAGTATGCAATAGCTTTGGTTCTTACTTACCGGTATGTCCGGTAGAAACTTGATAGCATTCTCAACAACTGGCTATCACCTGCTGACAAATCCAATTGTGGTATGGTGAGTGAGATAATGCCTGTATTATGTTACTACGTAGTCAATACCTCCATTAGAATTGCAGTTCTGGTCAAAAGACACGCCAAAATGGCGTTTTTTTTGGGCAGCAAAATAAGCTAAGTTGCAGACCGCTGATTACGATTTGACTAACACTGAATTAGTTCTATCTTTAAAACGAAATCGGGTACTATGTAGAGCAATGTTAATTACGACCCTCTGATGATATGATAATTGAGGCAGGATTGCTTGAATACCCTAGGGTATCATATAGACACAAAAAAATGCGAAAAGGAAGACATTTTTCATACTACTACCGAATCCAGGAAGCGTCCTATACTATGAAAGCTGTGATAAAACGAGAGTGTGCATTTAATGATGAATCGCTGCATTAGATGTGGCAAAAAAAAGTAAAGTGGTTTGAGACTTGGTATGCACAAGGAAACTGTAATTGTCTGTCTGTAGAAAACGAAACGGTGAGCACACGAGACGAAGTGTATTGACATAAAAAATCGTGATTTAATTATTCTTCTTACAGAATCTACTACTAGTTTCTTTGATAAATACACATACATCGCATCCTATAGACGACAGGATATACCACCTTCGCTCCAAGGGGTTGTTGCCCTGATAATCTCTCGATCTTTGTTTTTCTGTCTTAGGGTAGTAGGCGTATAGGCGTATATCTGAGGAAATGTGAAGGGTTAGTACCCCTGGGTTGATGTCAGGAGTCAATGTATCGTATGTATCGCCGAATAGTCTAAAACATTTCTCGTGTATATATATCGGAGTTTATCGGAATCTTAGGTCGTTTACTCTAATGAATTCTATAATTTCCTTGATTTTTTTTCTGAGTTAAATATCCTTGGCACATCTGAATCCCGAGAATAGTATTCTTTCGTGTGGTTTGAAATAGTTTCTATAAGTATTCCTAATCTGAGTGGCTGGGGTAGCAAAGCATCCTCCTCTAAGAACTTTTTGATTTATGGCCCATTTATCGGTATATTCTGAGAATTTTGGCTTGAATCCAGGATATAGTACATACTCAGACGATGTCCATTCCCAGACGTCACCTATCATCTGGTAGCAGCCATAATAGCTCTTCCCCTCCGGATATGAACCCACACTAGATGGGCCCCAAAGGCACGATTCTTGCAAATTGGCATATTTAGGCTGAGGTCTTTCGTCTCCCCAAGGATAAAGAGTTTTTCTACGCAGACCATCATTCCAGCTTGCTGCCTTTTCCCATTCAGCTTCGGTTGGAAGTCTCTTTCCAGCCCACCTGGCGTACGCATCCGCCTCATAAAAGCTAACATTTACGACCGGTTCATCTCTATTAATTTCATGAATACCGCGAAAGTCCTTCTTCACCCATTTGGTACTATTAGTACTACTACCATCATCATATTTATTACTGATAGTATCACTGTATTCTCCTTTTTTAACAGATTCCCAGTAGAGTGGAGCTTCCCAAACATGCTCTCTAACTAAATCCCATCCATCAGCTAACCAATATCCAAAGTCGCGGTATCCTCCATCTTCAATAAATTCAATATAGTCAGCATTGGTAACTGGTGTTACATCTATTTTATAAGGCTGAAGATACACTTTATGTTCTGGAAGCTCGTTATCATAACAAAAAAACCCTTTACCATTAAAACCCAGTTCGTAAATTCCTCCTGGGATCTCAACCATTTTTCTTAATTCTGGTCCTTCTTTCCTCGTCACCGCTCGTCTTATCCCACGCTGTTCTCCTCCTGCTTGTCCTTCCTGTTGTGCTACTGCCTTAACAGGTATATAATTATCTGCAGGGTCTTGGAAGCGCTGGAAATAATGTTGAAAATCATAGATCATAAGCTCTTGATGCTGCATCTCATGCTGGTTTCCTAAAATAATATCGTACTTCAATTCCTCTAACCTTGATGCTGATGCTGTTCCTTTGTTATTGAGATCATCTTCTTCTTTCCCCTTCTCTTTCAAAAATGAAATAACATTTCTCTCTATAAACAATCTATATTCCAGAGTCTGTTGTACAGTTGGCCTAGGAAATTTGCCACGTTCAGATTTTGGAAGAATATTTCCATATCGCTGATAGTATGAATTAAGATATTCTAAATTAATACAATGGCGATAGCGGCGACGAGTTGTACTAGTATTGTTGACCTCGCTGCTGCCACCACTATCACTATCCGATCCTCCTGCCAATCTTTGGCCGTGTTTTTCTAACACCTTCTGAAAGAACCAGCTAACATGTGCTAGATGCCAGTTAGGTGGACTGCCAAAGATATCAGACTGTACTACCGCATCTTCTAGTTTAAGTGGCTTAAAGAGTTCTCGGGTTTTCTTTCTAACGCGTATGAAATCAGATATTAATTCATCAAAAGTAATAAGGTCATTATTATTCCTATTATCTAAAAAATTGTTGTTATTGCGTGTATAATACTTATTATTCAACACAAATTTTTCTATTCTCATATCCCCTTAACTCTATTATTAGCCTTCTGTGGTATTGTGTTGATGTTCAAAATATAATTTAAATGGTTGCTTAGACGATTAAAATGTATATATAAAGTAACCAAACTATCTCGCTGAGGTAAGATGGTGACACAAAATACATATATTTCATGTAACCATTCTGCCCTTACATGGAGTATAATCTAACCTTACAGGACGTTTTTTAAATATAGGCAATCGCGTTACCAGGATCAGATTCTTGTGCCCTCCCACTCTCTGTAAGTAGCTCCCATGTTTTTAGCAGTCCATCAAGAAGCCTTCCACCGTATGTTTATGATTGCTGTGCTGAAGTATTCTTCCTTCTGCCAACTGATAAC
>WJXE01000400.1 GCA_009665115.1 Nitrosopumilales archaeon | reverse complement strand
CTTCATCACACTAGGCATTTTGAAAACAACCAAACAGATTTCCTCTGGCTCTTTTAGTTATTATGTTGTTTAAAAAGAACACCCTTTGAATAGCAAAATATTTAAGGCTAATTACACACAATTGATCCATAACGTGAGGTTATGCAAATACAATAGTTCTGTTGCATAATGATCGCGTCATTCTGACTAACCGTAAGAACAGGCACTACTCTATTTGTTTCATAAGTAGTAGTTATTATTTTTGTTTCTGTTTCTGTTGCAAACCAGGCATAAAGCTTTCCCAATCTTCCTCATCACTAACCTCATTTACAAGTAAATCTTCAAATATTTCGTGAGTAACCAAACCTTTCGTATGATATTTTTTTGCTAGTTTATTATACTTATCAATCTGTTAGCTTTCACCTTTCAGTATTACTTGTATTACGTGTACAAGATCGGTTGGATCTTCTGGTGAAGATGAAAAACCACTTGCTGGAGTTTCTAAAGGTTTAATTGAAGGCGTTCCACCAAGTTGAATTATTCTACTTGCTAGAATCTTTGCATGTTTCAATCCTTCCATTGATTGTTCTTCGAGTTTTTTCATGATGGTTTCAGCATCTATTCCTTTTACGATTTGTGCGTATAGAAAGAGTTGGCTTAACATGGAGCCGCTGCGCTCATGAATACGGCCTTAGAAATGCGTTCAAGTGAATATCTTGGGAGGTGACACAATTATATCGCACCTCCCTTCTTCTGATGAATTATAGGCTCGATTATTTCATTAGAGAGGTATTTGCAAGGCAATTTGGAGCATTTTTATATATATTTTCGATCTCCTTCTTTAATGCATCTTGAGGAAGATATCCCACAATTTCACCTACCTCTTTACCTTCACAGAAGAACTTTATGACAGGTATGCCTTGAATTCCATATCTGGTTGCTAGCTCCGACTCTTCACCTACATTAACCTTTACGAATTTAATATTTTCGTAATCTCTAGCCACTGAATCAAAGACAGGTTTCAATCGCATACAGTATGGACACCATGGTGCCCAAAAATCAGCTGCCAAAAGCTGTTTATCCAATATTAACGAATTCCATTCAGAACTTTTTATATCTGTAGACATATGATTTACCCTGTGTTTTTATTGCTTAAAAGAGATTTCTTCAACTGTTAAAGCCAGGGAACAATGAGTATAGTAATATGAACACACAGTTGGTGTAGAGACGTTAGATTCTTTTAGAGAACCAAGGATCAATATGCCTTCCGGCCTATCTTTTTTTCAGCTCTGATATCAAGCTGGCTATGTAGGCGTCACGGTCTATACGAATACCTTGAGAGACCTCTTCATAATTGCCATATTTCATTTCAAAATCCTTGATATTCTTGATATTAGTATCATTGACTAGATCTATAATATCATGATAAAATCTGATCTGATTTTGCGCATATGACAGAAGATTCTTTTTTATCTCTTCAGCCGAACAGCATTCCATATGGACAAACTTTATCTCGTTTGCTTCCTTCATCTCTGCTGGCAGATGATAATGAGAGGAACTCATTTCGTTTCCACAAGTATCACAAACAAACATGTTCTGTGTCATTATCACTATCATTTATTTATTAGTTATTTATGTCGTTTGATTGGGCAACTAAGTGGCAAACTAAATGTGCCCTATTGTTAACTTTTAATAGCAAAATTTCCCTTTATTCTTTCATCTGAATCTACATGAACAATAATAACAATAGAGTAATCATAATTGGGTCTGGTCCTGCTGGTTTAACGGCTGCTATCTATGCTGCAAGAGGAGGACTAGAGCCAGTAGTAATATCAGGTACAGTTAATGCTTACAACTGATGTTGAAAATTTTCCTGGTTTTCCTGATGCAATAGGAGGGCCTGAATTAATGCAGAATATGAGAAAGCAAGCAGAGAGGTTTGGCACAAAGTTTATCGATGCAGCGGTTGGTTCAGTAGATTTTCTATCAAGACCATTCAAGATCAAAGTTGGAGATACTGTCCATACAGCAGATGCTGTCATAATTGCAACTGGTTCTTCAGCTATGTGGCTTGGGCTAGAATCTGAAAGCAGATTGAAAGGTAAAGGAGTATCTGCATGCGGTACTTGCGATGGTTTCTTTTTTAAAGGTAAAGATGTGGTAGTCGTAGGAGGGGGAGATGTTGCGATAGAGGAAGCTTTATTTCTTTCAAAACTCACCAATAGTGTCAAGGTTATTCACAGAAGAGACGAGCTTAGAGCTGCCAGAATAATGCAGCAAAGGGCATCCAACAATAGGAAGATTTCTTTTGTTTGGAATAGCGTTATTGACGAAATCCTAGGTGAAAATAAGGTAGAAGGGATTAGAATAAGAAATGTACACACAAACGCGCTCTCAATAATAATGTGTGATGCAGTATTTGTGGCTATTGGGCATAAACCAAATACAGATTTCTTTAGAGGTAAGCTTGAACTTGACAATAAGGGATACGTCAAAAAATATGATGAGAATAAAACCAATATTGACGGTATTTTTGTAGCCGGAGATGTTTATGACTACACCTATAGACAGGCTGTAACAGCAGCAGGATCTGGTTGCGAAGCAGCAATTGATGTAATTAAATACCTTGAAAGTAATGAGGAGAAGGAGTAATAATTTTTCATCCAGGTTTGGTTAAGTCTATACTTGCTGGACTTAACTGACAAAGCAATTAGGGGAGAAGAAAAAGAAAAAAGTTACTACAACAATATCAGGTCTGAACCAGATGACGCTGACTATGATAAACATCGTAGTCAGTTATTGAAAAAGAAGTACTCTGAATAGAGTGTAAAAAAATATCAAATTAATGAATCTTTTGAGTAATTCAACAGATGCTAATTCTATATGACTCACTGGAAGGAACAATGTAACAACAATTGCGACGATCTATCCTCCTAACTTAAGGC
>WJXE01000399.1 GCA_009665115.1 Nitrosopumilales archaeon | reverse complement strand
CTCTTAGTGTAAAGGCCTTCATTTATGCTATTCATAATTTCCAGTGGTACTCTTGCGAATGGATTATGTTCGCATCCGCTCTCAATGAAAACCGTCCTCAGCCTTTCTTTATCCCTTTTACTGGTCGGTGACATTCGTAATGCCATACCACAACAATGAATTTCATCTATTGCGTTAAGAGGAAGGCCTCTGGATGTCGTTATATTCAGGAATACCTTTCCTTTGATAAACAATGGAATATAAAATAAGATAATAATAAAATAATAAAATTATACTGAAGAAAACATAACGTCTTGAATTGACCTGCGTGGACTGCTTAATGCTTCGACGGTTGGATATCCTATACGGAAGGTCATCAATGCTTGCCAATTTGGGTTTGCTATGAGTGCCCTTAATGCGTTTCCAAATGTTTGTTTGATACCTAAACTCACCTCCCTGTCTGCACGTTCAGTCATTTGATTCATAGGCTGCATAGCAAGTCCATTGGACGTAGCCCACAAATGCATTCTCTGATAAAACATTCCACCCTGTAATCTTTGACTATTGTCAAATACATCATGAACTGCAATAATTCCAAATGCAGCTGCCGTCGCTATATAGGTGTCTTTAGCCAACTGTAGTTGGGAGCTGTCGAATGCTTCCTCAGATATAGGCGGCAATATTTTGGCTAAAACGTCGATGTACCACGGCGTGCCTGACGTATCAACAGTAAGTCCATCTTTATAAGTCTGGATGTCTTGCCAGTTCGGCCTATACCATTTAAAATCGTCGTATGATTGTTGTTTATCAGCTACGATGGCTTGGGTAGCTTGCAATATGAGATCACCTACCTTACGACGTTGCTCATCAGTGGTAAACCAGAAAAGCAGCACTACTCCTGGACCTATTGTTTGTTTCAACGATCCTAATGATTGCAGAATATCCTGTGTCACAGGTCTATTCTTATCATATGGTCCACGATTTGTATGGCGGTGAGGTATTGCATTGTATGATGATAACGCCTCCGAAACAGGAGAATAAGTAGCAGTAGTTGTGTCGCCGATTCTACCGATGTTGCTCTTTGTATGTGTTATCAAATTAATGGTCGCAACATGGGTCTTACTTGTAGGATTAGGCATAAGTTTCAAATTAATCGAATATCCTTTCGCTCCTGCAGTCAGAACCAAATTTTCAAGGGCGCAGCCAAGCCCTTCATACATTTCTCGTAAGTATGGATCAATGGTTCCTATATTTCGCTTAGTGTCTGCAAACAAATCTATTCTGTTTGGATTTACAACAAATAGCCAGGGCTGGGTGTTATGTGCATTCGCTGCCAGGATAGCAGAAGCTACTAGCGATAATGGTCCTGCTCCTTCTTCTGATTCTGTTTTCCAGTCCTTCCACGGTTCATAGGCTGGTCCTTGTCCGCTGCTGAAGACTCCATTGCTAAAAGCACGCCAGACCGTGCCGCCTACTACTACAATAGCTATTCCAGAACCTGCTAATTTCAAGAATTTCCTACGACTCACTTTCGTGTCGAACCATGGCATGGGTTTCGCTGTTACAGTAGGACGAGTAGCTTTCTTATCTAATTTTCCTTGGTTGTCTACGACTTTTCTTGATGGGAGACAACACTAACGCCTTTTGACGATTCTCCTTTGTAATGAAAATACCCTACCCAGTAGACGCACATTAAGCCGAGAAGGCCATTTTTGATAATGTGCATATTGACAACATTGGTCTTGTAACGGTCCTGCTATCTGATTTTCATTTTAGATCGTATTTGTTAAGTGTCTGGACTGTCTCGTCCACGTCTTGGATAGTCTTCGGCTTTCTGGCAATTCTGATACTATCTCGCATGCTTTTTCGTCCAAGACCTCCCAACACCGCGTTTGCGATCTACAGAGCC
>WJXE01000398.1 GCA_009665115.1 Nitrosopumilales archaeon | reverse complement strand
CATTCACTGCTTTCACACCTTCAATCTAGCCTTAGATACGTTAATGCTCACTTATTTCATTTTCTAAGGAGTCAGATTGTGCCAACTGCCGGAGGCGTAAAAAATTTCGATACCTTCGTCATTCTCATTAACATTATTATTGGTAACCTCAAAAACCCAACTTTCGAACAAGCAAGATGAATTAGAACATATGAAGAATATGTTAATGAAGTATTAAAAGAAGTTAGGAAATCCAAAAATAGATACTAGTAATTTTGATGTCACACAAGTAGAAGTAGAGGTAGAAGGGAATTGAAAGTTGTCGAATATGTAAGTATTTTTAAATAAATCACTAACGAAACAGCAGATTGACCCTATTCCTGTCAGACGCCTCTTCGAGACACATCTGACGGTGAGCGATTTCCAGCGGTCCATTGGCTTCTACCGAGATGTCGTAGGCCTTAAGCTCGCGTTTGAGTCATCCGAACGCGAGATGGGGGAAGAGCCACTATGAAGGAGGAAAAAAATATTGTAGACGTTGCGAGGTGTATTTCTTCCATGATGGTTCATTTTGTCCATGTTGTGGTATGGCATTACGAATGTCGCGGTATAGGTTAACTAATTAAGCATACCTATTAAATAATAGTTCACCTAGATTCCATTTTAAATGAAATGGCGATTTAGTAAAATGACTTTTGAAATTTGTACCATCCTTGAGTAATTCTTCATTTCTTTGAATCTCAATGCGTTCTAATCTATCAATGAAGGTAGTACCGTCTAAAGCCATATACAAATCATAGCTAATTATACGGTCTTTATTATGATGTAGAATAAGTATGAATGGATTGAATTCCTTATGCAATCGGCGTTTTCCAACATGCTTTGACCTCTGAAGATCGCTGAGCACTTCGAAAATGATCCCAAAGTATGAAATAGCATTCTTAAGAAATGCTTTCAATTCTGATATCTCTTTTTGATATATTCCATAAGAATCATCATTCCATTCTAGATAATAATTGCCAATCTCTATCTTAGGTTTTTCATAATTCTTAGGTATAAGGTGTTCTTTTACTACGGGTTCTGGGATTTCCAAGAATTTCGTAATCTTCTATCAAGTACATAAACGCTGGGTTTAGAAGTGTATATCTGCTTGTTTCTTTCAAATTTTGGACTGGTTCCAAAACCCAGTTTTATTTGTCCACCAAGTCACGTAAATACTCCTTCCAGACGCGGGCTATCCTTCTACGTTCTGGTCTATTGTGCTCACGGGAATCATCTTTCCAAATGTTTTAATCCATTCATACTTTTAACAAAGAAATCATTCCGGTGACGTGTATCATTGTTATTCTGTCTGTCCGTCTGTCGCTGTTATACTGACGTTCTTACTACCTGACGTTCCTGAATAGGAGTAAGAGTTGACAACCATCATGTCAAGTAGCTTCATAAATGATATATTTGATGGTATTACTCGCTTTGCCAGAAGACATTTCTCATTCTCACGGCTCATAACTATGAGTTCACTATCGATGCGCGCAAGGAATGTAGGTAAACAAGTTGAAGCTAGGTAGTAGCTCTATGCTACTTACTATCATAACAGTAGCAATAATAGCCATACTGGCATTCCTATCAGGCAATATTTAGTATATGATCACAATAGACGGATCTAATTCTGAATATATCGATAACTCTATTTGCTTTGGGAATATTATTTCCTGCTAATCTTGCTTTTCTTGCTTATTCACTAATGTTTGTATTCTGATGCCGTCGAATATTGCGGAGTATGTCTAGGTTTCTCATTATTATCTACTTTAGGGATGCTCATTTTTCGACACATGAATTCTTTACCGTAACAATTATGAATCTATCAACAGAATCAAAAGAATCTGCCATTCCAAAAATTCTAATCAGACACCTGTCACG
>WJXE01000397.1 GCA_009665115.1 Nitrosopumilales archaeon | reverse complement strand
GGTAAGTATATAACTTTAATAGTTACTATGTGGTAATACTATTACGGGTAATGAATATGATAGAATTACAAGAACACTTAGAAAACTTTGGCATGAAGGCCTGCCCTGTTGATAACAGTCTTAAGATTTTTGGACAAAAATATGCACTCCACATAGTAAGAAATATGATAGTACTAAAACAAAATAGATTTGGTCAATTTTTAGGATCAATCGAAGGAATAAATACCAAGACACTTTCGATCAGGTTGCGTGAGCTTGAAGATTTTGGTATAATTAAAAGAACGATAATCCCTACTAGACCCGTGCAGACTGAATACTCACTCACCGACAAAGGTATGGCTTTAGAACCAATCTTGGCGCACATAGCTACTTTCTCTACAAGGTACGAATCTAAACGTGTGTTTAAAGATGGAAGACCAAGGATGACAATTAAACAAATTTTCAGAGCTGATCGCTTATCAGAAATCTATGACTATTGATAATACTATTTATTTAGAATTATTTCTGAAACTTAGGCGTGGCCTACCGCATACTATCTGCAACATCAACCGAATATTTCATTATACTGGAATGAGAACTTTATCATCTGACATAAATTCCCCATACTGGGGTCATCAACTTTAACTACTATTCCAACATAAATAACGTCATGGCATCAGAGAGGGAACCAAAAGGTTATGTTTCTAATCCATTTCTAAATCCTATAGGCTTCTGGCAAAACTATTTGATAAATTGGATTGAAGCGAGCAGTGGGTTTTATGAAAATGCAATCAAAGCTAATGAGCATTGGCTCAAAGCATTCTGGGATCCTTGGTTAAGGGCAGCGGGCCTAGAACGAAAAGAAACAGCAAAGATAGAATAGTCTATCACTTATCATGACACTTTTTTTGTTCAATGCTGCTATCTAGTCGGATATTACGAAGACAGATTCCTGAAAGATGCACCCGCAAATGAAAGAGATTCCAGGTCTCACTTATTTCATTTATTGTTTATTCTACCCGCAACACTAAGAGGAGCAGAGGAAGAGCTTCTAAGTGCGTATAAAAGTATAAGCGAAAAGCTGCCCTAGGTCTCGTCATACCTCATCCATCTTTTCATAAGAAACTCAACTCTCAAAAACTTAAAACCGCACGCAACAGTTTTTTAAAGAACCTAAAGAGGAACCTTTCGGTAAGCCTACTATCGTTAAAGACCCTAATGCTCACCTGATATCAGTAGCTCAGATAGAATTGAAATCCGCCGAAGGGTTTGGCCTGCTAGGATTTATCGGAACAGATTAAATGGTGTTCTTATTCTCTTTTTTGATGATTAGATGCCTTAGGTTATGATCATGATGACTCGATTCTTATTATTGTCCAGAAACTCTGAGTTACACCATCCTTACGATCCCTACCATCCATACCAAAAGAGTTTATCGCAGACTAACACCGTCAATCGTAAAGTATGGCCTAGAGTTTCTGGTCCAAATTTCTGATATATTCCCTAAGCGCTCTCGATTCTTCTCTATAGGCACGAATGGTTTCTTTCTTACCATCAGGACAGAGTAATGTCACAGTTACGATATTAACCTCAGCATCTGATGCGAAGACTGGAGGTTGAATTTTCTCAATTTTATAATCGTTGTCAAGTAATCTTTTTAGTTTTGTTAGAGATTCCAATTCTACCAAATAGCTCTATGTATTGATAACACATAAAGTTCACTTTTCTAATTGCTATAGAAATGGGCCATTAACTACAACAACATACTCAAATTAATCAAAAAGGATATGCTGTAAGAATAGTATAATCCAAAGTTTCTGACATAACATGGAATTGAGGATGGAAGACCGTCCTCTGGATCTGTTTCGTCATTATATTCTGTATGCGCATGACAGGGAGTACTAATTATGATTTCATTTTACG
>WJXE01000396.1 GCA_009665115.1 Nitrosopumilales archaeon | reverse complement strand
GTTCATTACTATCGCGGGACGATAGGTAAAGCACCCATGCTACCAGCCCCATGGGATCTTTTCCTGCAGCTAACTCATTATCATTAATCTTATGCATTAAATCGATTGTTTTACGTTTTGTTATTTCGCTTAGATTAGCCTTATTTGCAACTCTTCCGATGCGCTTTATAGGATCTTGTATTAGGATTTTAAGCCCAAGTTTCGATACTACAAGTCTGTAGTTTCGTGCAAGACCTTTACGTTTAATATTGCTAATCGGGTCAACGACAAGTAATTTTTGTTCCTTGCTACCACATGATGGACATTTAAGAACACCTGTTGCTGTTCTTTCTGTTTCACTATCAACGACATCAGGCACAGAAAGAATCGACCGTAGCAATCATCTACTGTCTCCTTCACGCATCGCAACTTGAGTTTGATTTAAGAGAAGAAGGAGTTGGCTACCATGATAGGATTAGGGGATGATTTGGGTATAATTTGGGTATTTTGTTAAATATTCGAGATGAAAAAAACAGCATATGTTAGCTAGTATAAGATCATCAAAACAACTAAAGGATTTGGCATGTGGACCGAAGGTCATGATATTTGGAGGTATGGCGACAATGGCAGCAGGAATGGTTCTTACTATAGTTGCCCTTCTATCGCATACAACATGATCTATCTGAAGTGTATGTAATTTCTAGAATAGTTCGGCTTGGTCAAAGCGTATGCTGAGTCGATGTGAATATAATGCCGCTCTATCTCCTTCACAGGAAATGGAGCTAATCACAGTATATAAAGACAGAGATCTGAAATGTCATCTGGTCATTACAATAAAAACAGAATCGTCCTTAATTAAGGAATTTTAGATAAGGCATGGTTAAACTTCTCTTCTGTCCTACCAGAATAATGGGAAGCATATACGAGAAGACGCTTTGTTGCGATTCTTAACTTAGCTACAAATTTCGTTATTTCTTCAGTAAAGTAAAACTCTGGAGATGTTCTACTCGTTTCGGAGAAACACATGTTACTTTACTTAACTCCTCCTTTCCATATGCGCTGAATATATAACTCCAAAAACTATGATTACACGACTTAGCATGGTATCTTTGGCTCGAAGAGCTCGTATTCCTATTCGCTTGGGTTCCTTCTGGGAGGCAGCTAAAGCCGAATAGAAGCAGCGTTTAATTGTAGAGATTAGCGATGAAGAATTAAGATTAATTAGATTATTATCCGAATTATAAGCTTGAGCGAGAGAGAGCATCCGATCAAATATGTTTCTAGAGAGCATCAAATGAGAATTTCTGTAAGAATGTGGCATGATGATGGAATATCAGTAGAACGATGATATAAGAAACATAAATGATAAGGGTGATTTAGAAACCAGAATAAAAAGTGTCGCTGACTCCTTGAATTTTTATTAATACTAACTTCACCATAGCAGCACGGGAGAACGGAATATTCATAATGGGTACGAATCCCTGACGATAATTATAGGCTTCTTTCAGGAGCGGTCTAGGAAGAAAATTTCATAGCTGAAGAGCATTACATAGGGTGTGAATCTTACACAAGTTATTATTCATCCCAGTCTAATTCAGATAGTTATGATATTCTAGATATTCAAAGTGCTAGTAGTCATATGAAAAGGCCTCAGCACTAGCCTTACAGACCGCTGGTAGAACAAGCTGATCACCTGGAAATTCGTTGCGGGCTCGATATATTTTACTTATTTACATTTGACATCTCCTTAATATCTGGCCGCTCGCATCGACCATCGACATAAATCCAATATTTCCTATGGGAATGAGTTGCCATAGGATTGAGGTTCGTTCATCATTACAGGGCCCATCATCATTACAGGGCCCATCATCATTCCCATTCCGGGAATCATCATCATTGTTGGGCTCATAGCCGTCATCACTGCAC
>WJXE01000395.1 GCA_009665115.1 Nitrosopumilales archaeon | reverse complement strand
TTATTATGGAGTTCAACCCATTCTTTGAGAACCGACAATGCTTCTTCACTAGACCTTCTGTTACACCATTTGCTCACTACTTTTCTTGAGCAGTCATCTATAGCATGAATGAAATAGTGTTTACTTCGTGAGCCTTTAAGATAAAAAGGTCCTTTGGTGTCCATCTGAACCAATTCGTTTGGATTTCTTGCTGGCCTTACTCATAAATAAATAAATCTCTGATATTCGTTAGATGAATCTGTGCCAATTTTTCTAATTCCCTACACAACAAATCAATAATGTCACTCTTAAATGACTCGGTCAGTATTTTTCTATATGCATCTCTTCTACTTGAACCAAGGATTTCAGTAGATTCAACCATTTTTTATTTTTAAGATTAGACATTCAAATTATGCCTGTCTATAGGCTCTACGTTGATTGGTAGGTTTAACAGCTCATTTGTAATGTTGTGGATATGAGCTACGATGATGTTTGCGTTATGCTCTTGGATTTCTATGAATAAAAATTTATAAATTTAGGTTGTACTGCGATTCGGATAACGTAAATAGCTTCTTGGCAGTATAGATTAAATCCTACAGAATACCCATCATATATCCTCAGGAAGGAGACTTTGTAAATGACTAAACTCGAGCTTAGGAATGTTACCAAAGGGTTCGAGGGAAACAATGGAGCGAGTTCTGTGACCGCACTAGAAAATATAAATCTAAATATTGAAGAGGGACAGTTCGTATGTTTTGTCGGCCCATCAGGGTGCGGCAAGACCACGTTGCTGAACATTTTAGCAGGACTCGACAAGCCAACTTCTGGCGAAGTAATTTTGAACGGTCAACCGGTTCGAGAAACGGGACCAGATAGAATTATGGTATTCCAAGAGAATGCGTTATTCCCATGGCTCAAAGTGATAGACAACGTGGAATTTGGTTTGAAAATGGCTGGCATTGAAAAGGAAAAAAGACACGAAATAGCGATGCATTTTCTTGACATGATGCAGTTGAAAAAATTTGCTGAAGCTTTCACCTACCAATTATCAGGCGGCATGAAGCAACGTGTTGCAATCGCTCGCGCACTCGTCACGGACCCAGAAGTGTTACTAATGGATGAGCCCTTTGCAGCACTTGATTCACAAACTAGAGACCTGCTTATGGTAGAATTACAACTGATCTGGGCGCGAACAAGGAAAACAATTGTTTTTGTTACACACAACATAGCCGAGTCAGTTTGCCTTGGAGACAAAGTCGTGATATTTACTAGTAGGCCGGGAAAAGTCAAAAAGGAAATAGCTGTTGAATACAGGCGGCCGAGGTTAAGCGAAGATAACAATTTGTACAATTATCGAAGGAAGATTCTTGATGAACTTGCTACAGAAATAATTACAGCTCGTAAAATTGACGATGCAATCTGATTTAGTCAGGCTTATTTGCGTAATCTTTCAAGTAGTTCTACACCTGACCTAAAACTATTGGGTGAAGTAAGTAGAACTTCGTTTGCGAGATCTCCGGCCTCCTTGATAAAGTCAACTGCATTATTTTGATATTCTTTCCAATCCAACCCGATCGTTTCTGCAGACATCTGGTTATTATTAGACGGCACCATGATGCACGCCACTACCTGGATGTTGTGAGATCTTGCAACATCGACGATATCACCTAGCTCAGCAAGAGATGCGATCGATTGAGTTACGAACGCACTTGGTTTAGCATTAATTTTTTTTTGAATAGATGATGGACTCTTAATTTTAGCAGGTATCGTCAAATAAAAATCGATCACTGAGTTATAATTTTCGTAATTTAGCATCTTCAACACGCTACTCGGCTTTAAGCCCAAGTCTGTAGATCCGCCTAGAGGATCGTCTCCCATCAGAACCAAGACTCCCTTAACTCCTATCAGGATTGCATCAGATACAAATTGACAGATTGAGGTGTAATTCCTATCTCGGGCTCTAACGCTACAACTAAGATTTAGCGGGTTGCCAGTTCTTTTTATCAAATTGGCCGCAGTAACACTAGATATGCGAGGAATCCCGAGGACAGAGTCAGTCAAGTGAATTCCATTTACCAGATCAACCAACTCAGATGCACGTTTAGTAAATTTATGTATCTCTTGGTTGAGTAGGACCAAATCGAAACGTTGATCCTTTAATATTTTTGGCGGGTTTAATTCGAAAGTAATCTTCATTATATCTGCTAATCATCGTAAACGGTAACCTACTATTAAACTCGGACGCAATTCTACGATTTCGACATTCGTCGCGTGATTACTACTCCCGTTGACCTACTGTCGTCGGTTCTGGATCTCTCTTAACGGAAGGGCTTTTTTTTCAGATATAACGTTTAATTTTGATATCTCTATTACAGGGTAATGT
>WJXE01000394.1 GCA_009665115.1 Nitrosopumilales archaeon | reverse complement strand
TCTTTATGTTTGTGATTGGAATGATCGGAATGGATCATCACCAGTTCGTATCGACGCTGGTTAAGCTAAATCTTCAGCCCACCTTTGCATCTAGTAACAATAACAATGGTTCTAAAATAAGTGTTAATAAAACTAATGGTCAATATTCGAATGCGAACAATACTCAAGAGTGGAGGGATCCAGAAAAGAATCTCAAAATTCACTTTATGTATTTGCCCGAATATCCTCTTGCTGGCAACATCACTCTTCTAAAATTTGATGTACAAAGTTTACAAACTGGGAACAATATGAGAAATCTATTTGCAGGCATTACTATAACAAACAACCTCACGATTGCTAAAATTGATGGCATAAAGGATACTAATGGGGAGTTCTCGAGATTTGTGAAGATCTCAGCTCCTAGTGGGGTTTTCTCTTTGAACTACCGATTTTTGGAAGAAGGGACACATCAAGTGATTTTTAATGTACATTCCGGGAATATCTCGCTTGCACTGGCATCATTTAGCGTATTCGTTCAACCCGTTGTATGAAAATTCCCACAGGTTCTTAATTTATTAGAAATTAGGAACCTGGTATCAAGTATTATGCGGTTTATACATTATAGATTCCAAGTCGCATAGATAATCAGTGAGACCACAGCCACCATTCATCCTTTCGAATACAAATCCCAGTCGCGATGGTAGAACTTAGTAGCCAGATCTTGAAGAAATTAGAAGCCGTATTCTCCGCTATATGGACATTTTTTTGCACTCCTAGCAGATGGTACGCGTATCAAATTAGCTACTGTTGCTTGTGATAGGAACAGTGAGGTCAAATGAAGCTAAGGCGAGGGTGTGATTATTGTTTGAACGTAAATTAACTATCACTTGATGCATACCTTCGTTCAGAAATGGGCACTTTATGGAGAAATCGCCGTTTGAGGAATTTATATTACTAAATTTGAAGGTCGGATCTGGGTTATTTACTACTGTGACATCTGCAATCACATTTTTTAGATTATTACCTGTTTTCCAATCGTCCGCAGTAAAATTTAATTCATTTAAATTGTTGATTGTAGGCTTATTTAGTTCATATATAAAGTGGATTTTAACATTGTTTAGTTTGTCTACCCAATCTTGGGTATTGTTTTTAGCAATGATAGTGGCGTAGGCGCCAGTATTTGTGAAGGTATATGTTGTCATCATAGCTATCAGGAGCAAAACACTCAATCTAGCAGAAGATAGTAAGTGACAGTTAAATCCTCCCAACAGTTGAAAAGAAAATATGCACTTGTATAAATAAGAATGGTTGTACATTTTGTACATTATATGCTATGAAAAGCTCGAATTCATACTCAATTAACTATCTATAAAAATAATAAATAAAAAATTTTGTTGGTGAAACTAAGCTCCCACACGAACGAATCCTGATTTAGATAAAGATCGAATAAATGAAGCTAAGGCTCAAAAGTTATTATTCGTGTTTATTCTGACAATGTGTACCTTTTTGTTAAGCTGGCCCTCTATTGAGAAGCTACGAACAGGAGGTGCTATATTCTTAAATATTGAAAAGACAATTGAGACTTCAGGTGTGTTCTTTGCTGCAGACGACGATTTCTACCATGCCGCTTTATTTAACTTTGATGAAGCTAAGGTAGTACGAGACTATTCCAAGCATTAATTCGGGCAGCGTAGGAACAAGCACATTATTGTGATCCTTATGGTCGGTTTTAATCCAGTATTCTTTGATGTTTGTACCCCGACTGTGAATTGCATTCCACCCATCACAAAAAACTACTTTAGGGATGCAAAAAATATTAATACCATCTATTATTTTCTACTGTTCTTAATATACGACCATTTTTCGTTTGGAAAGAAGGAAGTGTAACGTCCACACGCTGCCAAATTAAGATACTAGCCGTACTTCTTATGGTGTTTTCAGCAATG
>WJXE01000393.1 GCA_009665115.1 Nitrosopumilales archaeon | reverse complement strand
CTCAACTATAGCTTTTTCTAAGCAAGAGCTAATTAAAATGGTTTGAAAATAATAGAAGATGGCACATTAAGGCACATCAACGCCCCACGTCAATCTTGGTACTAGCAACTGGTATTTCTTGATTAATTCATGGTATGTTGCAACAACTCTGTCTCGAATATGCTCCTTATCCATTATATCCCAATCCTCATCTTCCTTAGCTAATCGGATTTCTTTTTGACAGAATTTGATTTCGCCCTCAATTGTTTGTTTTAGTAAGAGGCATTCCTCTCTCGTAAATTCACAATGGCGTAGTGTTTCGTCATTATATGACATTAATAGACAATAGAGCTAGTCCCCTTTAGCTTTTTCTTTCTTTATCTCCGCAACGATTTCTTTGAAGCTACCTTTCTCTATGATATTTTGTACATTCTTTCTGTGGAAGAACGAAGCCATAAAACCCAGCCGGTAGATCATATATCATATTAGGATTTGGCATTTTCGTATTTTGATTGACAGCAAAAATAAGATCATTTTGTGTTCTTTCCGGTGTTCTATATTCTGTGAGCCTGAAAATGATAATCCACCATTCTCGAGAACATTATAAACAGGAATGTGTCATATAGTTTCTGAAATTCGTTGTGAAAACTAACTCTAGTCTTCATAGATGTAATTGGAGACTTGAACGGTTGACTGATAATTATCTAAGTGGTTAACAGCCATAGTCTTATATTCTTTGTTGGTAAGGTCTAAGAAGACAAATCGTATTGACGGCCCAAGAGATAGACGAAGGTAGTGTTTGTGATATTCCGAGGCATTTCCTCGCTTACTACCAAAGATGTTGTAGATGCTTGAACAGGGAATTTTATTATGGAAGAATTGACCCTTGTGATGTAGCATTCTCCAATGATGGCGGTCGTGTCTGCAATACCACATTCATATTCATTATTTGGTCATGCCTGTTCACAGTGAGCACTACGTTATCTCCAACAGATTTATGCACATCGATGTAACTGATGAGATCATCTATACCCCTCAAACTATGTCCATCAATCCCTGTTATAATGTCACCGACATGTTGCGTATTAGAAAATTCGTCTTGTGTTACTCCTTGTAGACCTGCTTTGTCCGCAGGACTACCAGCTTGAATTGAACCGACAACTACTCCCTTGTAGTTCCTTGATAGACCTACGGTCTGTGCCAAGACCGGGGTCACGCTACCTCCAGATATTCCAAGCCAAGCATGACTGTAGCATCCATGTTCAATTAATGCTGGTACTTCACGTATGATGGTGTTTGATGGAATTGCAAACCCAATACCGGAAAACTCGCCTGTAGAAGAACTAATTGCAGTATTCATTCCTAATACTTGTCCGTGCATATTCAGCAAGGGACCTCCAGAATTACCCGGATTAATCGCAGCATCAGTCTGAATTCCATTTGGTATAGAGAATCCTGTGTTTGGGTCTGGCAACAAACGCCCCATTTGACTGACAATACCGGTTGTCATCGTATCACTAAGTCCAAATGGATTACCAATTGCTATCACTTGTTGTCCAACTTGCAGACTAGATGAATTGGCAATCACAAGTGGTAAAACATTTTCAGTCGAGAAATTGTCAGTTATTTGAATTATCGCAATATCACTAAATGGATCAGTACCAATCACCTTTGCTGCATAGGTATTTCCATCAACAAATGTTACATCAACTGTTTTAGCGTTTCCAACTACATGATTATTGGTAATGACATAACCTTGCTTATCGTATATAAATCCAGATCCCAATCTAGTGGATTGTCCTTCTATAGGGTTACCCTTTATGATAATCTGTATGTTAGGATTTGATACTATGCTTGTGATCTGAACTACAGAATTTTCCACTTGTTTGAATATACCCGTTAGAGATGAGATTTGAGAGGAGTTATGGGGGCTCGATGGTTTAGTAAAGG
>WJXE01000392.1 GCA_009665115.1 Nitrosopumilales archaeon | reverse complement strand
CACATATATGTGTTGGTTTTTAATGGGTGTAAGCACCGTCAGAAGCCATCTAATGTCCAAAGACTGGCTGATCCCCATTGCAGAGCTTAAGTATACATATTCTAATTCCGTTAATCTTTTCTTCAAATAGTATAATTATTTCAGCTCACTATCATGAATTAGATCTAAATATATACTATTGTTATCAATTAATCACATTTATATGTCTCACGCGAACAATATAAGTCGTTAGGAGTGATCATTGAAAAGTGTCTGTGGAATCTGGCATATATCCTGCATTCGGGATAGGTGTACCATTAGCGGTCTGGGGATTTCTATCCTACCTAAAGGAGAGGACAGGAAGTGGTAAAATGCAAAAAAGTAAACCAAGCAAAAAGTCGAAAACACCAATTGGAGGCACCGCAGCCTAATTTTTGTAAAGAGAAATAGTTGCAGCATGATCTCAGAAAATCCCCTTTTTGAAAAGGCTAAACAACAACAGGAAACCCTAACTTTGAGCGATATCTCACCTAGGTGGGCTAAACGACTAGGAGAACGTCAAGAACTGCCCGTTCCTACGTCAATTACATGGCTACGATGGTGGTTCGAAATTATTTGGCCTCCGAAATGCGTAGTAGGAGAAGCACATGGCTTCACACGATCCTATACAAATTGCTGCAGTGAATGTGGCAAAATTGGCGACAAGTTCTCGCTTTATTTTACTCTAAATTTATGTTCTAAATTAGAAGAGAATAAGCAGAGGTTTGTCAAACATTGGAATAAAGAACATGCTTTGCTTCAATCTCGTTGCACTGTGGCCTAGCACTAGTTTGCAGCAATCTGATCTGATCTAGTAGTCTTAAATCTACGTGCTATTTCGACTTATTAGACAAGCACAGGTTGTAAATAAATGCCACACTCTATGAGTAATTGGCATTTTTAGGTTCTCAAACCTAAAGTTTCCTACTCCATCCCACTCTATAAACAGGTCACATACTCTGCAACGTTTCTGTCCGTTAGAGTAACGATAGCCAGCAGGCGGTCTGACAGCTTCATGACGAATATAGATTCCTTTACAAGTCATTTCTATCTAAGCCTTGATTTCCACAACATATTTTCCCTCGATATGCTGTTTCGTTTCTTCTTAATATGAGAAAACATTGCCAATCGTAGCTCAACTCAACGAATTTTGATTTGCGAACTATTTGATAAATTGGATTCAAGCGAACAGAGGATTTATGAGAACGCAATCAACTCTAACGAATATTGATTCAAAGCATTTTGGGAGTCTTGGTTAATGGCGGCAGTCGCCGAACAAAAAGAGAGGTGGAATAAGTAACAGACATGAGATTCTTTTTTAGTTTGATGCACAATTTTTATATTCCTTAGATTTCGAAAGAAGTTATTATTTTTTGCTCATGGTGGTAATTTTAGGTAGTTAACATTGCAGTAATTTCTTGATGTAGTTAATTGTATCTTATGTACATGGCACTATTATACCAATGTACCAGGTTGAAATCAAAAATGACACAATCCCTACAATTACAACCATCTGAATCTCTGGCATGGTCCAACGTTGTCAAAAAAGGAATATGGCCAAAAAAATGATGTAGAGATTTAAGCCGTGACCAACCAGAGAGTAATACACAATACAGCAGATCATGGTGATACCACCATATACCTTAAGGATAGATCCTCAGTCGTAATCTTGAATGCTCATACTGTGTCAGACTTTCAATGTTCTGGATTTTATGGTGGAGCATATTCACACTACAGAATGAGTTATGACACTGCCAATAGTCATAGTGTGGGCGACTTACAAATACTTGACAGGCAAGGCCATCCAGTCATGCTATTTTCAGAAATTGCCAATCCACAGAACATCAAAAATTTGATACAAGCAGAAATGAAGACTATACAATATAATGTGAAGGAGTTGAAGTAGTTCATGTTTGGTA
>WJXE01000391.1 GCA_009665115.1 Nitrosopumilales archaeon | reverse complement strand
AATATTAATTTATTGTTTGGACTTTAGAAAAAGTAAAGATAGCAAAAATTATATAATTTACCACAGCGAATCTGAATAGATGTTCGGAAGAGGCCGGATAAAGTCTGGTGACTATGTTTTTGTAGTACATAAGGACCAGAATTATAATAAACTCGTCATAGGTAGAGTCCAATCAGCTAATGGACAGATAATTCAAGTCCGAGGCACTTACATCCGCCCTACTGGTTTGATCCAGCGCGTCGAATCTGGATATGCTATGGGAAGGCCCAAGGAAGTCCTCCAAAATCCTGACCCTAACAATTGTATTTTCATGTTGATCGACAGGGTTGAAACTGGAGACTTTAATGGAGACTTTGACCAAGGCATTAGTAAGGCTGTATGGATAAACGAAAAACGATTCTTTGTTCTCGATGGATGGATAAGAGAAAACTTGCCGGATATGTTTGCAGACGTACTAAGAGCTGATACGGAGCAAGAGAGACTGGATGCGCGGACAACACTTATAGAAAAAATGGATTCGCTATATGAGAAAGATCTAAAGGAGCACTTGTATGCGGTGGTCCGAAGTACAAAAATATTGTGAAGTTTTATATTATGGTCATGGATAGAGGATGTTTTGACAATGGAATACGTATATGCTGCCTTACTATTACACAAATTAAAACAAGAGATAACAGAAGATAATATCACGAATGTGGTAAAGTCAACAGGTGTTACTCCCAACGAGGTACAGGTCAAAGCCCTTGTGGCGGCCCTAAGCGAGGTAAATATTGATGAAGCCTTAAAGGCGGCGCCAGTCGCATTATCTAGTAGTCCAGCAGCTAGTGCTGGACCATCCACTTCAGCACCATCTTCAGCAGAATCTAAGGTAGAGGAAGAAAAGAAGGAAGAAAAGAAGGAGGAGGAAGCGCTAGAGGGACTCTCTGCGTTATTTGGTTGATCCCCTTACTTTGCATTATTTGTTTTGGCTAAGATGACGAACTCATCCATAGTGGATCAACAATAATGAGGCCCCGCGGCTGGATTCGCTTATTAGTATTTTATTGAGGAATGTATCCGCTCTTTTTAACCTGATTTGCAATTATTTGCCCGTTAGCATTTGCCCTAACCAAAACAAATTGGACACTGTCCGGTGACAGATATCCCGAGTCGGTGGCTAACGCTGTTGCATTTTGATATGCTCTTACAAGTAAGTGTGTGATAGTCTCTACAGTTGGATAACTTGTTTCTATCGCCAATGAAACGGCCTCGTGGAAAGATCGGGTCAACTCCTGCCTATATTCAGCAAGGTTGATCTTTAGATCATTTTCCTTCAGAACCAGACCTTCAGCAATGGCGAGACTAATTGAAATTCCTGCCTCAATCGGTTTGATATTGAGCTTGCTCATTAGCGAGGCAAGCTTCTGAGATATAATACTCCCAGACCGCACTACTACAGTATCCTTACCTACCCAAATAGTTCCCTGGTCAATTTTAGTTGACACATTTGCCTCCTTAAACTCTGAAAGCACAGGACCAGGAGAGATACCTGTGTTCCCCGCGGGAATTATGATGTCTTTAGTAGCAATATCTCCCCCTTTTGCAGGCAAGAAGACCTTATTCTTGGCAAAAATCAAATTCAGCTTGAAAGGACTAATATTCGTAAACAGTAGTGCGCACTGGCCCTCCAATTCTTTACTTAAATAGTCTAAGCCGGGTCGGTTGCTTAGTTTTTCGAATGCACGCTGCGCGACCCTGTTCTTAATTACTCTAATCTTAATTTCATTTCGAAATTTTTTGCGAATTGCCATAAGCTGTGTAGCACGAACTTTGGACATTTTGGAAAGAGCAATGACATCATATGTCCCCGGTAATTCTTGCAGCTCTTGATACAGCAACCGTTTTTTCTTAGGATAATTTTTCCTTTGCATGTCCACTTCCACTTGAGACGCCATTTGAC
>WJXE01000040.1 GCA_009665115.1 Nitrosopumilales archaeon | reverse complement strand
ATCGTACTCCACTAACTCGTTAGCATGGATTACCGACCGGACGACTTGTACTCGGAGGTGATGTATTCATACATCATGATAAAACGTAATCTATAATCAAGAGATGCTTGCCGCTACCAATTTTAAACAACTATATTAGCAACATCGTTATCTTATAATAGTAGAGACGATGAAGAGCAAGAAGATGAATAACTAGATTGTCGATGCTTACGACAAAATGTATAGTTTGTGGCGACGAGTCCACAGGACTACACGTTTCTGACGGTTGCGGTAATGAGTTGAAAACCTCTTCTATAGATGCTCACACTTGGCATATTTGCATAAGAGGACATAATAACAACTCGAGAATGAATATGTCAAGGACAATTCATACGGACTGGTCTTGAACTTTTTTGAACGAGTCAACAAAGGTAGTACTGGTAACATACCCTGATAGCTTCAGATTAGATGAGGGCAAAAGTCTAGTAGAGTCATCAGGAACAACAATAATAGACAGCTACAAAATTGTAAAGATCTTTACTCAAAAGTATCTGAATCACTCAGAATATGGTTTAGGAGCTGGTAAAGCTGAAGAGATTAAGGAATTTGTAAAACAATCCAAAGTTGGCAAGATTATCGTTGACGAACATTTGACGTCAAAACAGATACATAACCTAGAGAAACTGACCGAGGTGCCGGTGATAGACAGGGAGAGGCTAATACTGGACATATTTTACTCCAGAGCCACTACGACTGAGGCAAAATTGCAAATTCAACTCGCTGAGATCAAATACGAAATGCCTCGTGTTCGGGAGAATGCAAAACTGACTGCAGGTAGCACCGAGAGAGCAGGAAAAGGTGGTATGGGTGAATACACCGTTGATGTAAAGTTTCGTGACCTGAAAAGGCAGATGTCATTTATCAAAGAAAAGTTACAAGATGCAAGACGAAAACGTAATCTTTACCTTCAACAAAGATTGAAAACTGGAATGCCGGTTGTTTCACTGCTAGGTTACACTAGCTCAGGAAAGACCACATTATTCAATCTTCTCACACATGAGCAAAAGGAAATATCAAGTAGTTTGTTTACAACACTCTCTACTACAACAAGGTCATTAAAAATTAACGATACAGGATCGGTGGTGTTGCTTACAGATACAGTTGGTTTTATTAGCAGACTTCCTACGTATATGATAGAGGCATTTAAATCAACATTAGAAGAATCTCTTGCTGCTGATCTGATTTTTCTTTTGATAGATTGCTCGGAGAAAATTGAAGATATTAGAATAAAGTATTCAAGTTGTTGGAATATTCTAGACGAGCTAAATGTAGATAAATCTAAAGTTTTTGTAATTTTAAGCAAGTCGGACAATAATGTACCGCAGGAAAGAATCAATGAAATTGCAAATGATTTGCAGATATTAAATCCCCTGATTATCTCATCCAAAACAGGATATGGAATTCGCAAACTCAAGACCATGATAGCAAGTAATATTGTAAAATTAACAATACCTAAAAGCAAGGAGTACGACTAATATATGACAGGTACGTCTAATTCATGATCTATTATAAGAGATGATAATATTCGTGACTGCCGAGCAGCACTGATTGCGCAGCTTTTGTTGTGGTTACATTCGTTGGAAGATGCTGCAACATCTACTACCTCGATTACGATCGGTACCCTGTATTTACTCTTTCCTGGACATTCATTTATTCAAAGTATCGCTTAAAATTCACACTTCGACTTTTACTATGAGCCCGTCTTCTAGTCAATATTATATGTCCTCCATTACCTGTTCTTGTCACAATGCCTTCAACCATTGCAACTTCTCTTACTTTTCATGTTATCAGAGCCTTCAGATATTGAAATCGATTCTGTTGTGCTTGAGTATAACCTGTGTCAATATCAAATGGAACGGTTGTATTAGAATCGATCGGACCATGAAGAGTATACAAAATTGAATGCACAGACGTAACAGTAGATTGATTTCGGAAATCTATCATCACAGAAATAAAACCCCTAAATTCTGGCAGGATATCTTTAATCAATCCTTTTAAATGATAATAGCTATTTGTAGAATTTAGATAGAATGTCATATTACTGTAAGCCACGGCAGTAACACCGTTACTAAGTTCTATAGGTATTGTCGGTGCTGTCCGAGCTAATACATTTGTGTGCTTGTAATGTTAAGCGCTACAACTGCCAACGCTAGACAAACTTGAGGAAAATGATTTTCATTGATATTTTTTACCTCTTCTTTGATGTATTTATCATATTGTAATGCTACAACCACCTCTTAACTAAGTTGTCATTATCTATTCTCAATGATATAAGCACCTATTAAACTGGTTTTTGTATTCTCTTAACCGGCGACTTGTCCTACTCCTGTGGTAATTCCGGGTGTAGTGTAGTTCATGTTAGAGCATTCGAGAGAGGCCTGATAGCTCGAAAACAACATAGTGAACGCATGAAACCATTTGGTTTAAAGACAGAAAAAGAAAGCGTGAATTCGGTGTTAAATGAGATAGGTTCCTCAGAGGGTAGGAGGGATGACGGTAGGGTATTCGGCTTTGAGGAGAGTGAATACTAGACATAGAGGCCAGAAAATGGAATGAATAAGCCATAACGAGTAACTCACACACTATAAAAATTCGAATAGGATACTTTTACAAACCCGCTGCTCTGCTAAAGAATGGAGTATATAAAGAGATCACTCTAAAGACTTGGCACACTCACGCTCATTTTTATTTGCAGAATCGTAACATCATTAAAGGTTAAATTATCCGTAGCTATACAAAATTTATCACGATTAAGGTTTTTAGAATTGAGCGACCTACTACATGAAGAGGAGATCGGACAATGGAGAAGGACGCATTATTCGTCGGAAATCAACTCATCACTGGAAGATAGGGAAGTAATAATTATGGGGTGGGTTTCGAGTAAGCGTGACCATGGTAACATCCAGTTTATTATCGTAAGAGACAGGTACGGAGACATCCAAGTTATGGCGAAGAAGAGTGAATGTTCAAAGCGATTATTTGGGCAACTCCAACAAATAAAAGAACACACTTCGCTTGGTATTCGGGGGACGGTTAGACCTCAAGAAAAAGCGCCTAGCGGCGTGGAGATCATCCCATTAGAGCTGAAGGCCTTTTCGATTGCTAGAAAAGCTGCTCCATTTATGATGCAAAGTAAGACATCTATAGGTATTGATACCAGATTGGATTTGAGGGCAATAGATCTACGTAGAAATATTCTTCAGAGTATTTTCCATATTCGTTATACCGTATTGAATGCAAGCAGAGAGTTCCTAGCGAGACAAGGGTTTATCGAGGTAAACACTCCAAAAATGATTGCTACTGCTACAGAAGGCGGTGCAGCATTATTTCCAATATTTTATTACGACAGAGAAGCATTCCTGGCGCAAAGTCCTCAGTTGTACAAAGAGCAATTGACTATGGCTTTTGAAAATGTGTTTGAGATAGGCCCGATTTTTAGAGCCGAGCCGTCGCGCACTAATAGACATCTTTCTGAGGCAATATCTATTGATGTGGAGAAGGCGTTTGTAGACTACAATGATGTAATGAGTTTGCTTGAGAGAATGATATTGCATGTTCTAGATTCAGTTAAAGAAAAGAACAAAAATGATCTTGCTTACCTTGAGTTTCAATTGCCAAATATCGAATTGCCGTTCGCTAGATATTCTTATTCCGATCTTATAGAACAGTTACAAGGAGGTGGAGAGCGCATTCGATGGGGTGATGACCTCTCACCTCAGGCAATGAAAAACTTGCCGGATGACAGGATGAATGGCTTTTATTTTATCACCGATTGGCCTACATCTATAAAACCTTTTTATGTAAAGCCAAAGTTTATGCCGGAGTCTGGTCGAGTCTCTGAATCTTTTGATCTAATGTACGGACCGTTAGAAATATCGTCAGGCAGTACAAGAGTAAACAGGAAGGACGAATTATTGGAAAGAATGAAAAAACAGGGATTAAATACACAAGCTTTTGATTACCATCTGAAAGTATTTGACTATGGAGTGCCTCCACACGCTGGATTTGGCGTCGGGCTGGAACGATTGATGATGGCTATTACAAAGATTGATAACATACGAGATGCATCTCTGTACCCACGCGATATAGACAGGTTAACCCCCTAGAATACGAGATAGGCAGTGGCGTGTTAACATGATTTCAAAAGATGAAATAAGACATCTTGGTTGGCTTTCTAGGTTGGAATTAACGGACAGTGAGCTAGATAGATATGCGACTCAAATCGATGAAATAATTAGCTATTTTGATAAACTAGATAATGTTTCATTGACTGGGAGTGATCCAGCCCGTTCAATCAAAAAAGTTTCTGAATTAAGAAATGACAATATTCACGTGTTCGAAGGCGATCCATTGGAATTTTCCAAAAATAGAAAGGACGGCTTTGTAAAAGGGCCAAGAATGGTATAATTGCCAAACCATCTATATCGTCTTACCGCCGACCAGGTTGCCTCCGGCATTAAAAATCGAGACTTTTCTGCACAAGAATATATATCTCAGATTCTTGAAAGAATAGAAAAAATTGATCTCAAAATCAACGCTTTTGTCGCTGTGGATAAACAGGGTGCGGCAGAAAAAGCACGTTCTATCGATAAAAGAATTCATGACGGAGAACACACTGGTGGACTTGCAGGCGTTGCACTTGGTATTAAAGACAATATATGCACCAAGGGCTTGAAAACCACTTGCGCTTCAAAAATGCTTGAGGGATATGTTCCACCATATGATGCAACTGTAATTAAAAAATTGAAAGAAAATGATGCAATTATTGTTGGAAAGCTAAATCTCGATGAGTTTGCGATGGGCTCTACTACGGAGTACAGCAAATATGGACCTACGCGTAATCCATGGAATATTAATTATGTCGCGGGCGGCTCCTCTGGTGGGAGTGCAGCGAGTGTAGCAGCATTAGAATGTGCCATGTCGTTAGGCTCTGATACAGGTGGATCTGTAAGGTGCCCAGCTAGCTTTTGTTCCGTAGTAGGATTAAAACCAACGTATGGATGCGTCAGTAGATCTGGACTAATTTCTTACTCTAATAGTTTAGAGCAGATTGGACCAGTAGGTAAGACGGTCTCTGATGTAGTGATGCTTATGAATGCAATCGCAGGTACAGACGAAAACGATCAGACAACAAGAACAACAGCTATTGAGACAATTCCTAATACTATGTCTCTCGATAGAATACCAAAATACAGACTGCACCAGAACAACAGGAATATTCGTGTTGGACTAGTAAAAGAACTTGTTGAAGGGGCTGATCCGGCTGTTTCAAAATGTATCTATTCTGCAGTGGACTTGTTTTCAAGGTCAGATTGTAAGTGTGAAGATACTTCAATGAAGTCGATTGAATATGCTCTCGCATCCTACTATACAATTGCTATGGCTGAAGCCAGTAGTAACCTTGCGAGATATGACAATATTCGCTACGGGTTTGACTCCAACCCTGAGGAGTATGAATGGAATACATATTTCGCAAAGGTTCGCAATAATTTTGGCGAAGAGGTTAAGAGACGTATTATTATTGGATCGTATGTTCTTTCGGCTGGGTATTATGGAAAATATTATCTAAAAGCTCAAAAAGCAAGAGAAATGATAAAGCAGGAAGTTAAATCACTGTTTGAAAAATATGATGTTTTGATAGCTCCTACAATGCCTATATTGCCATTCAAATTTGGTGAAAAGATCGATGATCCGTTGAAGATGTATCAGATAGATATTGATACGGTTGTTGCTAACCTCGCCGGTATACCAGCAATATCAATACCAGTTGGATTTAGTGACTGTCTTCCTGTAGGATTGCAAATAATGGCAAATGAAATGGAAGAGCAAACCCTGTTTGATGTTGCATCATCTTTTGAAAGTATAGTTGATATTCACAAGAGTCCTGAGATATAATTGGTGGAAGTAAAGATCGGTCTTGAAATCCATTGTCAGCTAACAGGACTTCAGAGTAAGTTATTTTGTTCATGCCAATGTGATTATCGAGGGAAGGCACCCAACACAAACATCTGTCCAATTTGTTCGGGTCTTCCTGGGACTCTTCCGCTCTTAAATCAAAGAGCAGTAGACTTTGCTAGTATGATTTCACTTGCTCTAGGGTGTAAAGTTCCAGACAAGGTAATGTTTTACCGAAAGAATTACTTCTACCCCGATCTACCCAAAAATTTTCAAATAACACAATATAATGCATATGGAATCACAAGTATCGGCGTTGAAGGAAGAGTCGATTATGGGATCAAGAGTACAAAGATTAGGAGAGTTCAGCTGGAAGAGGATCCAGGAAGACTAATTTACGATACTAGCTTTTATACTCTTATAGACTATAATAGAGCGGGTGTCTCTTTAGTAGAAATTGTCACAGAGCCAGATTTTGCTGAACCAAAAGATGTTCGAATGTTTTTGAATAAAATTACTTCTATAATCGAGCATTTGGGCGTAGGCGATACAAAGCTGGACGGTTCGGTGAGATGCGACGTGAATGTTTCTTTAGAAGGCGGAAAAAGAGTCGAGATCAAGAATGTTGGCTCGTTTAGAGATGTAGAAAAGGCACTTGGCTATGAGATTACTAGGCAAAAAACAATGTCGGTACGAGATATTGAGATTAAATCAGAAACGCGTCATTGGGATGAGGCAAGAAAAGTAACCAAGCAGTCTAGGGCAAAGGAAGAAGAAGAAGATTATCGATACTTTCCTGAGCCGGACATCCCGACAATAGTTCTCGGAAACGAATTTTTATCTTCACTTAAGGCAAAAATGCCTGAACTTCCAGATGAAAGAAAAATTCGGTTCCTCAGGGAATATGAGCTTTCTGACCATGTAGCTCAGGTTCTGATTGACAATAAAGAGCTGGCCGACTTTTTTGAATCGACAGTTAAAATCTATTCTTCATCACCAAACGAAATTGCCAATTGGATTGTTTCTGATTTACTAGGATTCATAGATGATTCAAAAAGGGAAGAGGGATCTCTATTCTCAGGATTGAGAATTGAAGCGAAACATATGGCAGAGTTGGTAAAAATGATTGATCAGAATATAATCAACAGGAACATTGCAAAAATGATCCTTGGCCAGATAACAAAGACTGGAGAAATGCCCTCTTATGTTCTAGATAAAATGAATGCCTCACTAATAGATAGCAAAGCTATAATATCTGAGGCTATAGAATCAATATTCAATTCTGAAAAATCTGCTGTGAGGGATGCAAAACAAAATCCAAATGCCGCGAATTTTTTGCTTGGAAAAGTGATGCAATTAACCGGTGGAAGAGCTGATCCGAAGATCGCATTGAATTTAATAAAGACTAAACTTGCAGTATTGGAGTAATTCGTGATTTCATATTGTGTCGATTCTTCTACATTTACTCAGAATAGGTTATCATACGGCTATTCAAAATAAAATGTGCATTACACATTTTTTGACGCTCTAGTTTTCTGGTACACGGTATTGGCTATAAGTAATAGGAGCGAGGTTGCCACAATATCGATATGTCAAGTCATTTGATCGCTCCCTTTTTCTCATCAGTGATTGATTGCTCGATATCTTCTAGATGTTTGACAACCGTGGGCAAGAAAGCACCAACGTCCGTTACGATTCCGATTGCTTGTATCGTCCCTCGGTCTATGAGTTTTGTTACAACTGGCTGGCTTATATCTACAGCGACAACCTTGACCGATGAAGGGAGCATATTCCCTACCGCTATAGAATGCAGCATGGTTGAAAACATCAAGACCATTTTCGCCCCTTCTAATACTTGTTTATATTTTCTTTGTGCTTCGACAATATCTGTAATAACGTCGGGAATAGGACCATCATCTCTTACCGATCCTGCAAGTACGAATGGAATGTCGTTGGTAATGCATTCGTACATAATACCACTCTTTAAAATCCCCTTTCGAACCATTGCTTTTAAAGATCCTACCTTAAAAACCTCATTAATTGCTTGCATATGATTTCTATGACCTCGTATCGCAAGGGTTCCATCCTTGATATTCATGCCCAAAGATGTTCCCATCAAAGCATTCTCTACATCATGAACTGCAAGAGCATTACCTGTCAAGAGTCCATGTACATATCCCATTCGAATCAATTTCGCAAGAGCTTCCGATGCACCTGAATGGACGAGTACCGGTCCGGCGACCACGATTATCCTACCTCCACGAGTTTCCTTAGTGTTATAAATGTCGACTGCGATCTTTCGAGCAATTTGTTGTGTAGGTCTTTCGCTGGAGCTGCTACTGCCCATAAACTGAAAAAGGTCAACCCCTTCTCGTGGGCGTTCCTGTGGAATAATCCTAACCCCTTGTTCTCCCACGACTACCATATTCCCCTTCTTTAGATCACGTATCATCTTACATTCTGCCGTTTTTTTCTCGGTTTCTACTGCAATGCACTTGTCCATCATCATGTTTACAACGTCTATCCATACGCCTTTGTAGTAGACCTGGGTCGTATTGTTTGTTGTGCTGTAAAAATTATCAGGCATCACCATGTCTTTAAGAACTGGTTTCAACATAACTTGTTGAATGGATATAGGCTGTGCTCCTTCTCTGTAGAGGGATTCCAATAATTCGTTTAGATGTTCGCGACTTTTGCCACGAACTATGAGGCGGGCATAGCTAACATCTTTTTTTTTCTTCCCGACATTGAAATCCAGAACTTGAAAGTCTCCCTTCAGATCCATGATGTTATCAAAGATTCTCGTCAGGATCATAGAGTCAATAAGATGACCTTTTACCTCGATCTCTTGCTCGTATTTTTTTTCTGTCAAATATCAAAAGAAAACTATTGCATATTATCTAATTAAGCATTCGTTATATTGGTAGAGACAGCTTACCGAGATATTCAATCATATTCTGCTCAGCCTTAATTTTAGCTATGATCTCATTTGTTGTATCTTCTGTGAACCATTGAGCGATCGATTTTGCCACGCCATTTTTGTCGCAAATTGCAATCATGTATCCACTAGCTTCCTTTACAACAGCAAATAGGTTCTCCTCTCCTACAGGTTCCCATTTGTTGTCCTTATTATCTTTCAATGCCAATGCGGGCATAGCGTGACCAGTATATTTTGTCAAGACGTCTTGGGCGGCTTTCACACGTTTTTCTCCTAACTTCAGAGCCGTAAAGTACTGCATGCTTCTATTATTATTTGGGGCGACGCGGCTTTAAAGCATTTTGTATCTGTGAGATAATTTCGTGTTTGTAATTCATCATGTATTTTTTAGGAAAATCCAAAAACTGAGCTAACAAATGCTTAGGGTAGCCTTCGCTGACATACTGCCTTGCTTGCATCGCCATCTCAAGCTTATCCACCGTATGTACTAATCGCGCAATGTCAGTTTTATTTAAGAGGTATTCCAACCATATTCCTTTATAGTCTGAACGTATGCACGGAGGAATCGATTGTAAAATAGTCTCTATCGCATTATTCTCCTCTGTGCGTTTCTTTTTTTTAGTAACTTCACCAGGCACAAAATCTCCAACGATTGATTCAGGCAAATCATGGAGGATTGCCATCTTCATCACCCTTTCAGTGTTTAACCCCAGTATATCTGATAAAGCCATGCTTATTGCACACACCGAATACGAGTGATCTGCTACCGATTCTGGATTACCAATTTGGGCTCTTGAAATCCATCCAGCTCTTTTTACATGCTTAAGCCGTAAGACATGCTGGAAAAACGGGGTCAGATCCGTCTTTTTTTTTCTTCCCATTTTGTATATTGCCATGTCAATGCACACTCACATCTAAGCAGTATCTAATATAGCTATATCAGGTATTAAAATGAGGGAATAAGCATATCGAAATAGAGCAATCTTAACTTTGAGAGGGTTATTAATAATAATCAAAATAAAACTCATTCCTTAGAGCTGACTTTTGTTACTAGCAATAGTTGCCAAAAGTAGTCGGATTTTGAAGTTAAAGTTACCTTGTTTGCCTCTCGCTAGGCCTCCAGGCTACGTCTTTAATTCCGAGGCGTTTGTTTATCAGCCTCGCGGCTACAAACAGAAAGTCTGATAGTCTGTTGAGATATACTAAAACGATAGGATTTATTATTTGGTCTTTTGAGAGTAATGTTGCAGCAATCTCAGCCCTTCTAGCAATAGTGCGAGTGATATGAAGAAGTGATGCTTCAATACTTCCTCCTGGAAGAATAAAGAATGTGATTGGTTCGAGTTCCGTTTCAAATTTATCTATCGCATCTTCTAAAGCCGATGCCATGTTTTCCTCTGTTCTAGGAGTTTGGTACTGATTTTGATTTCCCGCAGGGTATCTAGGATCAGCCAAATCTGAGCCAACTATAAATAGTTCACTTTGGATGCACGTCATAATATTTATGAGATCCAAAAAAAGGTGCCTATCCTTTACGGTCAATGATGAGATGGCTATCCCAATATTTGAATTTAGTTCGTCCACTGAACCGTATGCAACTATTCGTGGATCTCCCTTTGAGATGCGTTTTCCACCGATAAGACCGGTTTCACCTTTATCCCCTGTTTTAGTATAAATTTTCATACATTATCCAGTATTATACAGGATAATTTAAAAATATCTGTCAGATTTTAATCCAATTTAATAATTTTTAATACTACTTCCAGTTTTTCATAAACTATTTTTATAGTTCCGAAAAAGACACCAATCTTGTATATATGTAAACAATGAGACTAATACGAATGGATCTGCGACTTGTGTTCGCGCAGGTATTTTTTCTTCTTAAACCGCTCATTGCATTTTTCACACTTAAATGGCTTTTCGAATTCCATAAGAAACCGCTCCCTTTTTTCTTGTGGTGTTTCGATGATACCGTCAGACTTCGCTTCAGCTGTTTTTATCATAACCAATTACGATAAAAAAATATTTTTTGGTTTATTTACCTTAAGTAAGATACTTACGTTAAAATCATTAAATATAGATCGTAATTACATATTCTGATCATAACGATGGATTCACAAGCTTTTTTGAAACGGTTCTTTTCCAACCCGATATTGATGCCTCTGCGCTCCTGTGGTGTGGATCTTTAGAGTTTCTAGCACCGCACACAAGAATGACGATTATAGTTTCTTCTGAGCTAATGTCTGGGAGAATTGTACCGTATACAATCTTCGCATTTGCCATTTTGTCTATTTTTTGTAATTTTTATTAGATCTCTGCATATTTTATGGTATTATACTTCAAAATATTCAAAACAGTTCAAAAATCAAAGGTAAATTATAACTGGCAGCAGAACAGAAAACACTAAAATACCAAATCACTGCAGAGTC
>WJXE01000390.1 GCA_009665115.1 Nitrosopumilales archaeon | reverse complement strand
GTATGGAAATGCGAGGGTGCCGCAGCCAATGACGTGACAGCACTATACACCGTAATATTTCGGCCACACCAGCAAATGAAATGGCTCCTACTAATTGCATCAAAGAAAAATAGTGGTAAGCAAGGGGCTGATACCCAACTCAATACTTCAAATTGCTTACAGTACCGAAAACAATTTGAAGCCGAACGCCCGCGTTGCTATTATACTATGACGTTAGGTTCCAATTATAGCGGCCTAAGAATATTCAATGAGTGTAACTTTAGCCTTTGTATACAAAGGAAATGCAGTTTCATCTAATAGCCACAGAGTGCTGTATAATCCTAAAAGAGTGTGAACCACACGATATTCGAGCAACTACTCTTTCTTTGAATCACCCCTACACCAAAATCATTAAAATTAAATCCTAGAATAAATTGGCTTGAGAACCCCACTTGCTAATTATAAACGATAATAGATATCTGTCATGCTAAAAGTATTATTCTCTTTAGTGGTGAATCCCACTAAAAAGCACTGATATCGTAGCGGGCTCGGAGGGATTTGAACCCTCGACCTGACGCTTAGGAGGCGTCCGCGCTATCCATTGTACGCCCGTTACCACGTTTACCGAATTGAACGGTCTGCGCTACGAGCCCCATTTTGTCAACTTCGGGTCCTACAATTTAAATATTGACAACACTTCTGCCAGTTCATCAAGGAGACTGACGTAACTTAATGGAACTAGCCTTCCGGCCCTTGTTAAATGCTATTTGAGAGCAAGCCCGTATTTCCAATTATTTTTTTCCATATTATTGATAAATCCAAGTAACAGGCGCTCGAGTGTATGTAGAGTTTCGTCACCCTTTGACCGGCTCGCATGCCGTGGGGCACCTGTAGCCCCAGTCTTAGTTAGCTCGCTGAATCTCCAATATATCCTTACGTTCCGTGGTAGCTTAGGAATCGTTTTCTTGGGCGCGTACTTCATGTCTACCAGATCGGGCCGAACTGATAACATCACCGAAGTCTCAGCCTCTCCGCCGTGACCGAGTCCAGCCCATTCGCCAAATAGATTTTTGGTCTTCCCCACAAGGGTCCACCATGCCTCAAGGCACGCTATCACTACGTTAGGATGTCTATCTTTAATAGTCCTTGCAGACAATTCTATAGGTGCGATATTGCCGTCGTGTCCATTTATTATGAGTATTCTGTTAATGCCGTTTTTGATAAGACTTGAACATATGTCTTCAATCGCCATAATCATTGTACGTGGCTCTAACGTTATTGTCATCTGAAAGTCGCTGTGATGTGAGCTAACTCCGTAGGGAAAAGCAGGCAGCACCAACACATTCCCTGCTCGGGCGGCAACACGTTTCGCCAATTCCATAGGAACAAAAAAGTCAGAGCCAAAAGGCATGTGGTCACCATGATTCTCACATGCACCAAAAACGAGCATAGCTACTGTCTTACTATTTAGATTTTTTCTTAATTGGATTGCGTTCATCTCTTCTAGTATACGAGGGAATCCATTGATCACTTCGAATTCTTGTTTACTACGGAAGGTACCAGTTTAAATTTTTTGAGCGTTCTCCACACAAAATGAAGGTCCAGGGAGGTTGTGGGTGTAACGAATTTTTCCGCCCCTGTACGAATTACAAGTATTCCACCAACCAATAGATTAATGTTCTGCATAGACAGGTACCGTCCCGGCAAGCGTTAATCGAGTAATGGTGAGCGCAATCTAGCGCCTGTAATCTATAAGCTATGTATCGAGAAGCAAAAACGCTCTAAATTGTAAACCTCTCTATCTTTCCTGTTTCAATTATTCGTAACACCCTTTTTTTATTTCGTCCAAGTCCATTTCGAAGTACAATCCCTTAGCTTGTGTTAGCTTCTCCATCGCTCTGCTCAGTATGGCAATGCAAATGCTATATTCACCTTTTTGGTCATGAACGAATGCAGCAGC
>WJXE01000389.1 GCA_009665115.1 Nitrosopumilales archaeon | reverse complement strand
CATCATGGAAGGGGCTATTATATCCGACCAATCTTAATCCAAGTACTCAAGATGCAGCTGCGTTGAGAAATACAATTTGCTGTTCGTCCGTGGATAATGGATCGTCTGACATAAGGCCGCAGAATGGAGGGCTACGATAATCTAACACTTGCTCACCTTCCAGCTTCCAGTACTTATTTCTTGGCAAGAGTGCGATATCATGTTTGCAGGGCAGGAAGAGAAGGAATGATTAAAAATCATGCTATTCTGTTTTACTATTGTCCTCACGAATGGCATAACAACGAAGAGAATATGAGCGTAACTATCTTTTAGAAAATTTGGTCAGTAATAATATCCGTTCTCTCCGGAAGTTGACATATTGACATCTATCCAACTGTTGATTATTACGCCTGTCAATTTATTATAACGAATCAATGAAATCTCTAAATTCAGGACTATGAATGTCTTTCATTTTTGCCCATACGTTTTTGAATTTGGAAATAGTCAATATCGTTTTGCAAGTATTTTGCAACGAGACCAAACCTCCGTATCTATCATCTTTGCTTTGTAGAGTCGGAATAAGAATTCAATTAAATCAATAATTGCCATCATAATGTAATACTCTTCTGGGTATTGACTTATGTAAAGCGTTCTGCAAAGATTGGGTTTTCCTTTGCCATGTTTGTAAATGTTTCAGTGTTTTCCAGTCTGAACATTGCTTCCATTATCTTTGATTAAATCTCTTGTTCTGTTTGCATACGCATATTTTTTTATCGTAGATAATTGTAGGATTGATACGCTAAGCAGACCTCCAAGTACCATAGAAGAAGAAATTAAAGTATTATCACAGCAGAAATTAAGATTGAATCCATATCATTTTAGCTCATTGCAAAAATATCCTCTGCGTCTTTGGTTCCTGATTTTCGTAGTTTCACTGTGATTGAAATATCGCATTCCTCAATCAGAGTTATCTTCACGTATCTGACTTAATATTCCAACTTGTAATCCTGACCCGCTCAACGTGACAAAAATATTCGGTCATAATCACGAGTTGCCACTAATTCCTTAATAACCAGTAAATTCTTCAACCTTTATTCTCTCTTTTGGAATGTGTAAATCATCCTGTAACAGGTTTTGCATTGCTTTTAGCATTCCCGGGGGACCGCAGACATAAAATACCGAATTATCAAGTTCGCTTGTAGTCAAATACTTAGTTAGCATGGTTTTGTTTATGATGCCCCGTTCTCCTTTCCAATTGCTCGTAGGAGGTGTTTGTCCTTGTTCTTCTGCTGGTGTAGCAGTGTAAATGATCTTTAAATTTCTGTTTGTCTTCAAGCATTCATCGAATTCATTTTTGTACAGTATATTGGCCTGATCTCTATTAGAATCAAACATATTTATCTTTAGAGGCAGCTGCTTATCTGTAGCATACTTTATCATACTTCTAAAAGGAGTGACACCTATTCCTCCTGATAGAAGTACTGCAGCTTTTGAATAATCTTCGTGTAACACAAATTTTCCCTCTGGTCCTCTTACCTTGACCTTAACTCCTTTCTCTAATGATGAAAGCCTCTTTTTGTAAGGTGTGTCCCTGATTCGAGTACTAATCATAATAAAGTCCTCAGTTGGAGAAGACGCAATAGTAAAATGCCTAATTGGTCCCTTAGGATCATTGCTAACTCCACCGATATCGAAAAAGGCGAACTGTCCTGCTGTATAATCCAAGTATGTTTTATTGTCGTTATTTGGTCCTCCTTGTTGCTCATTTTGCCTGCTAAACTTAAACGACATAATATCAGTACCTTCAAACTTTTGTTTCTCTAGTAATGTTAGCTCGTAAACAGCGGAGGATCCCTTTCCTCTAGTGGTTGCCTCTGATGCAATCTCATGTTGCATTGGTTGTCCTTGTGCTTCTGGTTTTCTCCTAATTAGTATGTCATTATTTTCTACTTTTGCTTCATAG
>WJXE01000388.1 GCA_009665115.1 Nitrosopumilales archaeon | reverse complement strand
GTATCAAGTCTTAACAGTATCAAAATAGCGATAAGCTTTTCCTAGAACCAAGACGGTGTTATGTCTCCTAACTTTTCTGTAATAAATAAAGTAAAGTAAACTTTGAATTCCATTGAACCGAAATGCATAGCGGATGCCGGGAGATATTGGAACCTGTCTATTCAAAAAGACTTTCAACCTTTTAATCTGGTTGGACCTCACGTACTGCCGACAACTCATCGTAGATCCTGTCGTAACCGTCCGACTTATAGGCATAACTCAAGTAAAAATAAACCATATACATTGAACCTCGTTTGCCAGTCACCTGACCTGTTATGAAAAATTTCAAAAGATCTTGCAAAGTACAAGGAGAGGATGATATCCCAACGTACGCTGCACAGGCAAGGTTTACATTCATTGTAGTTTTGGTGTTATACCCTTATTAGTGGCAGTAATTGCAAGCCTATCAACTGGTTTTGTGAATACAGGACATTTCACCAAACACACCGGTGGAACGGGATCTGGGAGTTGCGCAACCTCTAGCGCAGCTTCAGGCACTCCGATTAAAAACCAGAACTCGACTAGTGGTACTCCTGGCGGTAACACTAATAGCTGCTCATCAAATTCGATCGGTGCAACAATAACAAGTTTTCAAGATAAATCCGGATCAGGCAGCAGCGTTTCATGTAGCTCGCACTCTCCATAATTTTTTGCAAGCGTGCCAACATTATTTCAACAACATTCTTCAACACTAGCGAGATTCGACAGAACCGACATTTTTGGTTAGGTCTTTTGGATACGGACTAAGGATCTTTGACTTGGAAATCGCACGTCTGAAGCGACGAAACTTTATCGATTGAGTTGCCCTCACATAGTTTCGCAAACTTTGATCAAACATCCGGTTATATCCATCATCTTTAGGGGTAAAGGTCAAATAATAATATAGCATATAAATCGCCCCTATTCTTCCTATAGCTTCACCCTTCATAAAACATCTCAAGAATCTAACAAGAACCGATAAAGGATGATATCCCAATGTACGCATACTTGCCCCAAATTCATAAAAATTATAACCTTGACCAAGGGTTCTTGTATGTTCAAATCTGGCATCTTCAATAACTGCATACAAATAGCCGCTGCGGCTAGCTTCGTACAGAATTGCAGACTCGTAACCCATCTGTTCTGGATAGTAACCATGCCAGATACTTTTTTCGAAATTTGAATTTCTGACAAATCTCCCTGCACCATGCGGGGAAACAAACTTTTGGTTAGCGTAATTTCCTGAAGCAACAGAGACCAATGAATTTGAATCCATGTACGAGATTATTTTTTGGGCATAATCTCGTGGGTAGACAGTATCATCGGTTGCTATCATATGATAATCAGTTTTTCGTAAGGCTTTGTTTTTGGTCAGTTCAATAGCATCATTCCAGTTTCTCACTACTCTGCTGATGTCATATCCCAAATCGGGGTTAGTAATAACATACAGAATAGGCCAATATTTCTGCATATCATCTAGGATATTGTTTGTATTGTCTGTCGAGCCATCATTTATGACTATTACGTACTCCGGATTTACCGTCTGCTCTTTAATCGAAGTTAAGGACTTTCGTATAGTCTCTTGGGAGTTTCGGCAGGTTGTCAATACGAAATAGCTACCCGCGTACGCAGGCACTTTTATGAACGAATGGTCATAGTCCAGATTAACTTAATAGAAGATACGAAAACTTAAGGATTCAATAACAAAAAGGTTGAATATTTATCTACTGGATGATTTCAGAACAAAAATCTCGAATATCATCGTACTAAGTTGTTGATTGTAGCAAACGGATATGGATGGGAATCCATGGAGTATGAGGAATTTCTGAATGAGCGACGCAAGCTGATTGCATAATTCATTCATGACGGATAAATATGATTGCCTTGTAGTATTAGCACATTCACTGTCACTACATATTGAAGTGATCGTGGTACATGCTCCAT
>WJXE01000387.1 GCA_009665115.1 Nitrosopumilales archaeon | reverse complement strand
CCCCACAACCTACCAAGAGGTTACTTCCATTTGGTACAAACGAATACCGTTATATCTCAAATTTATTGTCTAGTGCATAGATCTTGCATATGAAATTCCGCCAAATAGAACATATAGACTCGTATAGCACTATGTCATTATCATATTTGAAAACTATTCTATATTCTATATTCACACACAGATCTCCTCTGTCGGAAATTGATCTAAACATCAATCTTTCTATTGTATCTTTTTATTCCGTCAGAAATCTTTATTTTTGCAGCGCCTTTTCCTTCCCAACCCTCTAGCTTCACGTATTTTCCTTCTTCCAAGTCTTTATGATGCTCAATGAAATGCTTGAGCTGCGTTCTTACATTCTCTGGAATGTCGTTGATATCTAGAATAGTTGAAAAGGTGGGATCTATCTTTGTCACTGGAACTGCAATAATCTTTGGATCTATGCCACCTTGATCCTCGGTTGACAATATTCCAACCGGACGGCAGCTAATCACTGACTTGGGCAATAAAGAATAGTTTCCAAGTATGAATACATCGATTGGATCTGCTCCACAACCCTCTTCTTTTGTTTGAGGAATAAAGCCATAATTACAAGGATAAAACATTGCAGGAACCAATATCCTGTCGACAGATATCCCTCCACTTTGTGGATTTATCTCATATTTGATGCTACTACCTTTTGGAATCTCTACTACTACATTAATTTCGTCGGGCGGGTTTATTCCTGGTTTTAACGTATCTATAGCAGACAACAATTCTCGTTAAATTAACTTTATTCTTATATTCATGTCAGAATCGCAATCTGGTTAAGGAAATTATGTCTAGAATCTGATAAACTTCTTTTGCAAAATTGGATGAAATCCTCATATTTTTTATTTCTTTCCGAGATTTCGTCGTGAAGAATATGCGTAACTTCGTTCGGGTGTCTGACTCTTTTTAGATATGCAATAGTGATGTCAATATCATGTATTGATCCTAACATATCTTGAATATCTTCTAACTCTGTAATCGTTTTGTGTATTTCATTATTATCAATACTATTATTATTCTGATGTGGAACTAGTTCTAATAAATAACGCAACTTTTTACAATCTTTTCTCATTTCATGTAATTCTTTTACCTTATTGGCATTTGTGAGTACTACTGGAAGATCCAGTTCTATTCTTTCTCGTAGTCTACAAACTATCTTATTATATCTCATCTCTAGCTTTTTTGACTGTAAGTCATTATCGCTACTATGGGGTAGAGGAAGGTCTCTTAATGACAATGCTACTTTTATTGCATTAGCAAGTTTTGTTTTTCGTCTTCTGTTCAATGAGTCTGTAAGCTTAGTATAAATTGGCTCTGAGGAATATTTTTCTAATTTTTCGCAAATAATATCATAATCTCTAATTTGGCTGTTTATTTTGAAGAGTCGTTTACTTGTTGTTATGTATTTGCAAATCATTTTTTTCTCTCGCAGCTTCTTTGGTAATGATCTAAATGTGGCATCTAATCTTCTGATAGCGGTTCTTATGTCATGTATGTTATTTTCGTTCGAATCTTTAATGTAGTCATTAACTCTATTATCTACTCTCTTGACGTTTTCTTCCATTTTCGTTACAAATTGCTTAGAGGTCAAGGATAACGTCATAGTAGTCAGTACATGTATCATATGATGTGTATATGTGTTTGAATTAGATGCGCATGTGTATGTGCTTTGGAATCCATGTCGGATGATATCTTGTCATTTTAAGTGGATGTGTATTTGCAAAGAATGAACGAATTCTAATGATACCCGGTACATAGTCAAAATATTTTTTCTCTTTCAGTCCATACCTTGAGGCAATCGACATAGTTGAGAACTTTCATCGAATGTGAGCGTAGTTGTAAGTATTCCAAAGATTTGCTCACTTTCTCCAAATTCCGGTGTTCAATACTTATTGTGATGACTTTTTCTGGTGTGCTGATTTCGACTAGCTCTATTGTTGCT
>WJXE01000386.1 GCA_009665115.1 Nitrosopumilales archaeon | reverse complement strand
GGGGGCACGGTGACACTAGTAGCTGCTCCACGAGCTCAGTCAGCAGTAAAGGCTCAGGTTTCCAAAACAGAGGTTCGAGTAGCAGCGTCTCGTGCAGCTCACACAGCCCGTAATTTTTTGCAAGCATGCCAACGGTTTTCCAACAATGGATTTAATCAACGGAAGAACCAACAGAACCATTTATTTTGTTCCCTCAGTTCACCCAATATATTTTCAATATCGTTTCGTGATATTTTTTGTGATTCGTTAGCGATTTCTCGTTTCTGAAGATAAGATGCGGCGACCTCACTTTCAGCAAAATTGTTTTTTTCGTGCTTCTCGTTCAATTCATTCTGGCATGACGGACCCTGTGCTGCTGAGCCATGGCCCCGCTTGATTCAGATTCATGCCGATATTCAACAGAAGTTGTATTGGGTGTAGCCTTATTTGTCGTATTATCTTTATAGATCAGGAAAAACTTCGAGCTAATTACTATAAGGTGTCGTTACAAAATATGTCAACTTTAACGTGTTTTTACGTATTTTTTACATATTCATCTTCTTTCTCTTAAGGTTTACTATAACATTATCTCAAATACTTAATATTATGTTCGTTTATTATGTTAGGCACTATTGGAAGAACTAGATTTCCTTCATGAAGTATGCTTGACTGCATTGTTTTCCAATAGAGTCGTGAAGTTTGCAGCTGTTCTTGATAACAATGGAAAACTACTTGTCGGTGAATATAGGAAAGGCATTCAAAGCTCCTGGCAAGCTGATTTCATATCTGACAATAATTATCATCATGACCCAAGTTATCTTTTCTATTTGGATTACCTGGTTCCTGCTATAAAGAAAAGAAGAATTTGTTGCGCAGGTTATACAGAAGAACAACAACGACAGCAACAAGAAATTCATTTTGAAATAACAGAAATAGATGATAACGTAAGGTTAGCTATGGCTCCGCTAACAGAAAGAAATGACAAATATCTTTGTATATTTTTAGAATCGTCAGCTCCTTATCAAGAGATACTCTCAAAACTCAGAAATGCCATCATCTAATGATCAGATTTACTATCTGCTTTTCCACCATAGACTAAACTCCGGCTAACTTTGCTCTACCATAAATTACTGCTTGATGTATATTGCTAATTTCATCTATTTTGTGCCTTCTTCTTTCGACAGTATAGCCAGTTTTGGAATGATAAAAAATTACCATATCTATTGGATAAAACGAAAGCATATCGTGATTGGCATAATCTGATATCATATGCCTTAGATGAATCCTTTCCCATGTAAACAAGTCATCTATTTTGCCGTCAAAAAAGTGAAAGATACTTCCACAAGGACATTCTACGTCTCTCCAATCACCAGGGATATTTACTAGACACTTACTGCTTTCAGAATGATTAATAATTTTGTTGTCCTTCTTCAGTGTAGTGGATAAGATGGACTTTATTATTAATAGTTTCTAATTTTACTGGCTGATCAAATGCAATAGATAGTTAACCAACTAACTAGGATGCTACTTGGCTAATCTTATTCTTTCAATACTGCAGTTAGTCTGTTTCATAACCTGGCCGTGTAAATGCGTACACAAAAATAATTTGGGAGTAGGGTCAAGTTTTCTTAATCGAAAAGTCCTACCTGTTCTTGCCCATAATTTGTGGCTTCATTTAGGTTTGATTCAAATTTCTCGTAGCTATTTCACTTTTGTAATTTGAAATCTCGGAAACCCCTTTTAATTATCTGACTACTGTCTTTTTCTCTTAGAATACAAATCCTCGTTGTACATGACTTTAGGTTTCCATTAGAAAATATCAGCTCAATCTAAGCATTAGTGTTAAACACTTTCTTCTAGCACCCTCCTTTCTTTTTCTTAGAACTATAATCTAAAATTGCAGGTCAAATTAGTTCAAAAAAGGACTAATTTTGAATGTGATTTTGGCTTGATGGAGATAGTCGAGATAGTGGAGGTATCTAGACTATGT
>WJXE01000385.1 GCA_009665115.1 Nitrosopumilales archaeon | reverse complement strand
CCTAGACCATATTTATCTATTTGAGGCGGTGCAACATGATCATAGAATCCGCCATAATCATCCCATGTTAATACTATCGCGGTACTACTCCAATACGGACTCACCATTATTGCATCTATAACGTGTTTTACCCAGTTCATTCCAACTGTTATGCTAGCAGGAGGATGTTCGCTAATAGGAGCACTTGGAATTACCCAAGAAACCTGTGGGAATGAACTACTCTTCAAATCAGTAAAAATTTGTGTTCTGTTTACAAAGTGAGGTGCATATGCTCCTGTATATGATGTACCTTTTGCAGAGAAAGGATTCCAATATTCAAAAGCCTGGCCAGTGGATATAGCCCTTTGATAGCCACCTATCTGAATTGGGTGATCGTAGTATTTCCAGGTAATTTTATTCGAGTTATTCATTAATAGATCTACAACTGTATTGGTCATGTTAGATTCACGAAGATATTCCTCATCAATAAAAGCTCTCGAAGCAGTTCCTGCGGGGTTAGTTGTGAGTCTCGTGCCTGGATGAGCCAAGCCATTTTTGAGATGTGGCCGTAAGCCTATTTGTGGATGAGCCAAGCCATTTTTGAGATGTGGCCGTAAGCCTATTTGCGGAGGATCTGTGGGGATTGTATTGCTCGAATTAATCAACTTACTATGAGCGACTAACGCCCTAGGACCTGTATTGAGTCCATAAAGTACGGAAATGGCTGGAGCTTGCCCAGCAACGGCATACCAATGATTTGGCAAACTATAACTGAGTACTGAAGAATAGAAGTTATCAGCTAAAACATAATGTTTTGCTAAATCCCAATAGTATGGTATTGTCTTATTATCATAATATGACATAGTTTTAGGATCTTCGTTTTCGGCCAGCATAAATCTGTCCATCTTACCATTATCATAAGCAACTGTTGATGGTTGATATCCATGAGGCATATCTTCTGAAGCAGGATTAGTAGACAGAAAGGGTTTTACACAAGGACTATTATTAGGATGGTCTGGATCCAGAGGCATACATACATTTTTCGGAATTCCGTTAGCACCCGGGTAAGTTCCAAAGTAATTGTCAAAGCTACGATTTTCTTGCATAATTACTACAATATGTTTAATAGGACTTGTTGCAGGGATATTGCTGGTAATCTGTTGTGCGTATGCTAATGGTAGAATCATAGTGGTCCAAACCAAAACTGATACCAAGAATAAAGACACTATAATTCCCAAGGCAAAGTGAAATTGCCGGCTAACTGCATGTACCTTTGCAATAAAGAAGAAATTCATAGTAGTTCCCCTCAAGCTCAGATTTGCTCACACATAGAGACTGTAACCAAGATTTAACCTTTACTGGTGCTGCCGGACCAGAGTGTGCCGCAGCGGGTATGGTGATAAATATATAATTACAATCAGTATAGCCATAATTTTTGCGATCGAAATAATAATTTGTCCACATCTTAAAGCAGATTTCGACAAGACAACGTCAAAGTCTGCATCGTCTTCCACATAATGACACGGCCAATCTTATCGGTTTCTTACTCATGCAACTAGTATGGCAAGCGCATAATTCGTGGCCAACGCCGACTTTTTCCAATTCTTCGCTTTTTTATTTCGTGAGATTAAAGCGCTCCTTTATCTTTGATTTTCTGAATGCTTGTTTTTAAGATAATCCAAATCTTTACTGAAATTTCGAATCTCTGCTACGACACTTTTTTTCAAATCGTATAGTTCTTCTTGCTTCTGCTCCAACCGTTGTGAGAGGACTTTCCGGACGGAACTCTCAGTTTCAATTGTATTCTTATATAGCAAATTTATTTCTTGGAGATCGCTTAGCGCCAGTCTGACATCGTCTAGTTGCTAGCATACATTATCATATTCATTGATGTACTTTGGTTCCTTAATGTATCGATCGATTCTTTCTAAGCTCACTTAACCTCACCATATTACAAATCCTCAACTATTAGATAGTAAATCTAGTTGATT
>WJXE01000384.1 GCA_009665115.1 Nitrosopumilales archaeon | reverse complement strand
ATTGGCATCGATTCTACTTTACCATTCATACATGAAGGACATGTCTCAACTCTGCCGCGTAAGCTTAGGTATGATGCACACCAATAACATGAACCGCATAGTAAGAAATGTGGTTGCTCGAAAGTCGATTTTATCCCGTTCCTTTCTTCAGTGTGTGTCACTAGCAGTGGTGTTTGTGTAAACGATAATTGAAGCATACTTAGAATATGCATATATCACTATAAATGGATATCTATCTATGATTATTTCAAGATAAAAAGATATATCCCACATAAAGTAAACAAATTAAAGCAGATTCCTGCAAAAAAAGTTTATTCAGTCCATCAACTTGGCTATGTTTATCGATTTCGACTAGCAGTCCCTTCAACTGTAGTAATTTGAAAAATAGTTTTCTTTGCTCTTGGTGCTGTCCATTGTTGTTGTTGTTTCTCACCCAGAGTAGATCTAGATCGATATAACTAACTATCTCGATAGAGTAACATAAGACACGTAAAGATCACCGAGCCCACTCTCTATGGATCAACAAGAGAAACTGAAATATGAAACAACTACTAGCTTTCTTCGAGGAAGTAATCACTTGACTCATATGTGGCGGTTCTATGGCAATATGGACATTGATGTCTACTGTGTCCTAACATATTTACTACAAGCTGAGCATCTTCTGCGTTGTTAACAACTTTACCAGAAAAAAATTCTTCATGGCAATGCTTGCATTTGAGGATGATTCTCATTTTGTACGAAAAGCTGGGATAGCCATTTTAAGATTCTCTAAAAAATGTTGGCCTCTTATAGTTGGTGGTGAAACAGCTCTTTGCGTTGATGCATATTCCTTTGATGTTTCTTGGTGAGGGATACCAGAATCATAATACTTCCTCAATCATGTCCTACTATGATTAGATTATTTTTAGTATTTTTGGACCGTCTTCGTTACAACTAATTCCTTCACGATTTCTGGCGAAACCTAATAACTGTTGTATAATGCCTAGTTGCTTTGATAAAGATGTGCTTTCTACTACTATGGATATTTAACATCATCCGTACTGTGGCAACGTTATTTTCTCTCCAGGTTTCATTGCTCTCTGTATCCTTATCTTCTTGACTGCTTCTTCAAAGTGTTGCATTGAAACAAGTGCTTCCGAAGAATGTTTTGCTGCTTCCTCCGGTGTAGAGTACTTTGCAAGGTATTCATGCAGTACTAGAGAGACGGCAGTATTAGCAACCGCTGAAACATCTGCACCGCTAAATCCCTCTGTCACATCTGCTATTCGCTTTAGATCTATATCTCGACCTAAAGGTTTACCTTTTGTATGTATTTCAAGAATTTTCTGTCTTGTCTTTACGTCAGGTTTTGGCACATATACAATCTTGTCAAATCGCCCTGGCCTTAATAAGGCCGTATCAATCATGTCAACTCTGTTAGTCGCGGCAAGGACTACGACTCCATGAATATCCTTCTGTATACCGTCCATCTCAGTAAGCAACTGAGATACCATTCTTTCAGTACTTGAATGTACACCTCCTTCCATCCCTCCTCCTCTGGTAGGAGCAATAGAATCAATTTCGTCAAAGAATATCACACAAGGAGAGGCTTGCCTCGCTCTTCTGAATATTTCTCTGATACCTCTCTCAGATTCCCCAACCCACTTGGAAATCAATTCGGGTCCTTTTACGCTAATAAAGTTGGCTTCAGACTCTGTAGCTACTGCTTTTGCAAGCATAGTCTTACCTGTACCTGAAGGTCCGTGTAGTAGAATTCCTTTAGGAATAGAATGACTCAATTCCTTGTACAAATTTGGATATCTCAAAGGCCATTCTACTGCTTCCTGCAATTCGCGCTTGACTTCTTCTAGACCGCCTATCGCTGTCCATGGGATATCTGGTGATTCTAAGTAGACTTCTCGCATAGCTGACGGCGTTATATCCTTGATCGAGTTGTCAAAGTCACTCATGGTTACTACTAACTTATCCAATAC
>WJXE01000383.1 GCA_009665115.1 Nitrosopumilales archaeon | reverse complement strand
ATCGTATCCTTGTTAGTCCAAGTTACTGTATCACCAACTTTGGCATTTAGCGGATTCGGCGCGAAGGCTTTGTCCGCCAAAGTAGATGCATTAGGCACTATTGAAACACTATTACCACCGGTTGAGTTAGTAGAGGTCGTACTGCTGCTATTTGTCTGTTGAGCTGACACCAAGGCATAAGGAAGACTTCCCAATGAGGCTCCGAGTGCAATCACCGCAACAATTCCTAGAATTGCTATCGACTTTTGTGTAGACATGCGAATCATAACAATAACCTATTTTATAAGTGGTTCATAGCATTATATTAGGTGTTTGCCCAACGATTATACAAATTGTGTATGGTATATGCTCCAATACATATAATTTATGAACCAACGAAGCACTAAGTTGAGATTTTAAAGACCATGGCATGCGGTTTGCTAAAAATCCATCCAATTATTGATTTTGCCTAGATCATGACAAGACATCAATACAATTTGACTTCTGACGTCGAAGTATACCAATTTTATCCCTCAAAATCAGACCATGAGCGGATGAGATGTATCACGATATTCGAGTTCAAATACGCCAAAACCAGGAAAACAAAGTCAACCAAAATAATGTATTCGCTGATGCACCGTTCGTTGAATCTCGCTGCCGAATGCAACTCCGCAGTGTGTGCAGAGGTATATTCCCAGTTGTTCAATATCCCCTTTTTTCAAGAGAGTAATCTCATTCTGCTTTTCGGTATTTTCCGTGACGACGAAATCCTGTATTGTGTTTTCCTTTAAGATCTCTTCCAACCTGCTTTTAATTTTCTGCGCATTACTTTCGTCCTGTAGTATAATAATACCTTCATTCTGGTCTGGACGATATTTTAGATCAATCGATTTGTGAATTATATATCTTAATCTCTCGGGCATGTATGATAAATCGATTGTAACAACCATGGTTAACCAATAGTCTAGATATCCTTTAAATCCATACCTGTATTTTAGGTAGTATGAGAACTTGGTTGATTCTGATGAATGTTTGTGAATTAACTATGAACGGTATGCTCATTACACACTTTCGCATTATCTTTAATCATTGTCAGTCAATATGAACAATGTCGAAGAATTTCTTACGTCGGAGTTAAAGCTGTCTAAGGAAGAGTCAAAAACGTTTGTGTTTATTGTGAAGAATGGCAGGAAGCAAATGGAAAAAATAGCCGAATCGTTGAAATTCTCCGAAGAAGAGGCCAGCAACGTGGCGAACTCTCTAGTGGAGAAAGGGATGATTATCAACATTTCTCAATCAGAGTATGAAACGCTTCATCCCAGATTTGCTATTTCCAACCGTTATCGTAGACTTTGCGAAGAAGACTGTATTCCTTTTAGAAAAAACCTGCTGATAGATAATATTGGGATCGTACTAGAGATACCGTTCGAAGATGCAAGAACTAAATAGGTATACCGAGAGCCACTCTAATATGGATTCTGTGGACCCCACAGATGGAGACAAGGTCGTTTATTTTGGTGTGATAAACGTTAATGAAGGTGGAAAAACTATCGGTGCTGTGGACATATGGCGAAGCCTGATTACCAAAGAATTATTTTGTGAGGAAAAAAGGTTGGGTGTTTTAGAGATCGCAGATTATCTGGGTATGCCTAAAATTGATAATGACAAGAAATGGGCCGTTGCGATAAGCAGAGAAAGAGAAGGCCGTGACAGATGGAAGTTAGTCAAATTGATTAACCAAGGTAAGTTCAAATTCACCGATACAGATGATGAGTCTGTTATCGAAGTTGACGTTAATGCGTACAAGGTTATTGATAGCGAGTGGTGGAGTTTTCTTGTTGAAAAAAATGTAAATCGTACGGTAGATATAACAAACGAGAGCAACGCATTTTTGTTCACAATACCAGAGGAGGCGCAATTGCAAGCAAGTTGATAGGCCACTTTCTATTAAAAGATCAAGAATTTAAATTCACGGCAATTGCATTTGGAAGAATTGGAGGCCACAATGTTAGCCTTGGGCTATCCAAAAAAGCCACAGAAAAAATTAGGAAGATAGGTCTCGATCCTGACAAAGTACAGTTGGCGATTCAACGAAAATTAATTGAGGGCGACGTGATTCTTCCTGAAGGTCTAAAACTTCGTGAATAGATTCATAGTAACGATCCCTCTAACGCTTTTCCGCAATTACAGTTTACTCTCTCTTTGGGTATTAGCGGGATCATTTCCGTTATCAAATTCTTTGTCCTTTCAACATTTTTGTTCACAATACCAGAGGAGGCGCAATTGCAAGCAAGTTGATAGGCCACTTTCTATTAAAAGATCAAGAATTTAAATTCACGGCAATTGCATTTG
>WJXE01000382.1 GCA_009665115.1 Nitrosopumilales archaeon | reverse complement strand
TCTTTCGGCTCTGTTATTGGTTTAAGCGTAGACGGCTATCATCGTGGCTAGTCAGTCCCTCTCTTTCTATCGTTAATGGTAAAATGGCCGTCATGAATTCCTTGACCATTCCTCCTCTTTGAAAATTTAATTCGAGGATATGCTTCGATGTTAGAAATTATTAGAATAGTGTTCAGTGCTTTCGTTGCAATATGTTACCTTATCAGGGAATAATGCCCAAAATCCTCCTAAATATGTAAATATGGCATCTATACTAGGAAGCTTAGGACATGGAAACAGACATGAATAGAATCTTAGTTGTGGACGATGAACCCGATATTAACATGCTCCTTATGCTCATCTTGGAAGATAGCGGATATAAAGTGGATGTGTATGACGATCCTATCCTAGCCTTATCGAACTTCAAATCAAGCTATTACGACCTAGTGATTTTAGATATCATAATGCCAACAATGAATGGTTTTGTATTTTATCAAAGAATTAGAGAACTAGATACTGGAGTCAAAGCTTGCTTTCTGACGGCGAGTGAAACCTCTCAACAGGAGTTCAAAAAAGGGATATATCCGATCGTCTTGAAGGAAGAGCTATTAATCCGAAAGCCGATTCGAAATCAAGATCTACTGGAAAAGGTAAAGAAAATTCTAATGAATTCCAGTAACGATCCTATTCTATCCAAAAACCAAGGGTAGCAAATTTCCTACGGTTAACTAACCACCACCGGTAAAGGATAAACCGCTATTCTTGAATTAGGTTGAAGAGCATGCAGACTATGAAGTGTTCGATTAAATAGTAATCAAGTTATATCTTGAAGCTTGACTTTAACGATAAAACTCTAGCCTGGATAAATGGCATTTAAACGTGGTCTTAGTTTGAGGATATTTGTTTGTTAGTGTTATTGTTGTCAGTACACTCTCAATACTCTGACTGTGAATTTGCTACGCCTGACTTGTAGCCGCATCACTTCTACTAGATTTTATCCATGATCAAACGATCCAGGAAATATCTCCAATCGGCTTCGTGATTTTGCATCGACTCGGACTCCGCATACTGTATATTGGATTAGTTGTTGCAAGCAATTCTGATCTACATTTCAAACGGATGGCAATCAATCAATAGCATAATCATTCAATTAAGAGTCCTTAATATTTTGAATCATCAAAGTTACTATTGTTGATCTGCCTGTTGATTACAAGCGCACCATCGAATAGAACACTGATTCTATCGATCTTTTTGTTATATTGATTTATGAAAAGCCCGCAGCCGACAGAAGAAAGTTTTTTTAAACTCCTCTAGTAAGACTATATAACTTGGATTTTACAACGCGTGGGTTCTCCCGAATATTGGTTGCAGTAGATGGGTCTGAATCATCTATGGATGCGGCTGATTATGCCATAGATATGGCAAAAATGTACAATGCTCAGCTAACCACTTTAACTGTCTCCCATATTTCAATGTCATCATATGGATTGGCAGGTCTTCCAGATTCAATAAAGCAAACGAAAGAAAAACATGCCCTTGAATCAAAGCAATGGTTTGATAAGCTTAACCAACGTGCAAAACAAAATGACGTTCAATTAAAAACAGAACTAATTGATAGTCAGATGTCTGTTGATGGAACAATAGCAGAATATGCAGAAAGCCATGATATCGATTTGATAATATTAGGAACTAGGGGAAGATCCGGGTTTAAAAAATTATTACTTGGAAGTGTTGCATCAGGTGTTGTAAATTATGCCACATGTCCTGTAATGGTGGTAAAATAATTACTTCTGGCTATGTAGGTTACCTGGCACCGGCCATGCGGCTACATACATAGCCCGAAGGCAGAAATCGTTTTGTTCATTCCAATGACAATCCTTGTTGTATCATCACGTTCTTCGCTACGACAAAAAATGCCACGTAGTAGCTATATGGATGAACAAAAAGAAATGTTATCTACTACTCAAATGCATACTTCTTCGATATTAATTTATGAAGAGGTTCATTCTGATAGCTATATCTCTTTTTCTTCTAGCC
>WJXE01000381.1 GCA_009665115.1 Nitrosopumilales archaeon | reverse complement strand
TTCTTGTAGTGAACGTACATGAAGACAACTACACTCAATCATCGCTATTGTAACAGAAGTAAGCCTCGTCTCAGTAAGGATACCTGCATGTTGTCGCAGGTATGAACAAGCTACACTTAACGCTAGGATTAATTTTCTCATCAGTGCAGTACAATATAAGAAATCGCAAAACCAAAATCACAAATCAAATGTGTATTATGCAGTAAAGCAATCGCAGAAACAATATTCCAATATAGTGATGATGGCTAATTATTCAAGGGCAGGCTAAATGTAAATGTTGCACCTTTACTAGCAGTATTATTTTCAGCCCATATCTTGCCTCCATGAGCTTCCACAATACTTTTAGAAATATACAACCCTAATCCAGTACCTTTGTCTGACTTCTTAGTAAACTTCGTAAACAACCTAGGCAATATTTCCGGATCTATACCAGTACCGGTATCCTCCATAGTAATAATAACAGAACCAGCTTCTCCTTTCTTTTTCTTAGTAATAGTGATGGTTCCCTCCTTAGTGAAATTAATTGCATTTCTCAACAGATTAGAAATAACTTGGGTTATCCTATCTTTATCTGCTTTTACAAATATAGTATCCACTTTCTCAGAATCATATAGTAACCTTACTTTCTGAGTATCACCATTTTGACTTTTAATATCTTGTAATGCATCGAGTATTACACTTTCTATATCAACTACTTCCTTGTTCAGATTTATCGATTGGCTTTCGATTCGAGCGAGATCCAAAATGTTCCCTGTAAGTTCCTTCAACCTTCTTGCGTTTCTAATTATAATTGATAGGTATTCGTCGTACACCGGAGGAGTTATAATCTCTTTTCTAGAACGAAGAATCTCAGCTAACCCAATTATGGGTTGAATAGGTGTTCTTAATTCATGAGCTGCTATATTAATAAACTCTGTTTGCGTCTTATCGCGGACCTTTAATTGCTCACATAGTTCACTTACTTGTCCATATAGCTCTGTTTGTTTCCAAACACTTTCAAATATAGAAACGTAAGACAATACGGTTGCCTTCCTATTTGAATAGGCTCCCAAACCCATTGCTTCATAAGAAGATTCCTTGGTATCATCTTCTAATTCAACAACAAGGGAGGATTTTCTATCCACCACTAAAATGGTGACCTGTGTTTGTAAACCTGGTTCGCTGTAACGTACTTCAATATTACGATTTTGTCGTTTTAGCATTTGTATTGTCTTCTCTATTAGTGGTTCCTTTGGTGTCAGGATTCTTGTTTTCACACCACGTTCTTCTACTACTTCTTTTAATGACTGAATCGTTCCTAATTTCATCTGACGATAGAATGCGTTGGCCGTCGAATATATTATCAAGATTTCATCTCTAGCTGCCATCCCTATTTCAAAAGCAATTTTTTGTATTCTAACAGGGTCTCGGATCAGCTGCAATATATCTGGTTTATCTAGTCCTGTTTCTTTGTCAATTTCTCTTATTTCTTGTTCAGTTGGAATTGCTCTATTCCAGAAAGGGTCAGAAATAAATTGTTGTTGCTGCCCTAGTAATTCTCTAAAATCATTCCCATATACACTTCTGAATCTTTTAAACATAGGAATACAATCCATTGTATCAAACTTGTAAGGAGTTCCATCAATTACTTCGTCGATTATGGAGGATTTTTCTCCCTCTTTTGGTTCTGTGAAAGTCTTTCCACATAATGCACACTTACCTAGTGATTCATTGTTATTATTTATCACAGTATATTCTTATTCCATGGATAGGGTATATGGGACGACTTACCTTCCCCTCCCTACAATGGTAATATCCGGCCTCTTTCTATTAATGGTTACTTATGCGCTCATACTACCAGGGCTGTAACGATGCAATAGGCAGCATTTGTTTAAACAAGCCTTGAAGATAGCGATATAAGGTAATCCTATGCTGAAATATGCATTTACACCTGTTATAGCTGCTAGCTAGTATTTTTTTTTATTTGCTTGGTGATGAGCTGTTGGTACTAGCCTGGTTAACTACGAATAGGTTTTGTAG
>WJXE01000039.1 GCA_009665115.1 Nitrosopumilales archaeon | reverse complement strand
CCCCATGTCTCGGTATCATAGAATCCTGAATCTAGTAAAATTCCATCCTTTCTTGTGCACTACTTTTTAATGCCCCCGAATAATAGATTCCAAACTATTATGCCTTGATCTGTTCTTCCTATAATTCATAAGTGACCACCATGGCTTATCGTCAGATCTTTTTACAACGATCCACAATTGTTTATGCTCTTCATCCTTATAACATATAGCAATAACATCTGATTAACCGTTGGTATTATTCTGCAAAATTTTAAAAAGAATGGAACTTTATGCGGCACCGTATAGGCACACTTTTGACAAGAAGCCAGACCTCTAGATATCACCCAAAACTAAGTGGGTTCGAAACACTAGAGACCAGAATTTTTCCTTGAAATTAGATCCAAAAATAGCGGCTAGGATTAATAGGGTATATCAAATCCGTTCATCATTGTCTATTGAGTTATGGTTGAATAAACCTAAATTGAGGAGATCTGTCCTAGATTTTAGAGACAGGAAGACAGATTTAATCTCATCGTGTATTCATAATAATGAAGATTACAACTAGAATAATAAACTGCATTGCATTTAAAATGAAGTATAGTTGGACTACATTCTATTATTACCTCACAGGTAATCTTGTATTGACTCCAGATATCAGCAATATCTAGAAAGTCAGGAATGATCAAGAAAACCCGCCAAACCGTCAGATCAAAATGTGGATGGAATCGGTCTCAATATACTGTATATTCCATCAAAAGTTTCAAAGATTTTAAAAACTTATTAAGACGTGATTATATAATTGCGGAATTTTGAAATCAAATTAACAAAACTTTATGATAGGGTGAGGGGGAACGATTATTAATTTTAATAAAGCAAGGTGTTTTCTTTTTAGAATGTGGTATGCGAAGCTCTATATTGCCTTACTCCGATCTGATTTTATTCTAGCATGGAGATTCTACAAGAAAGTAAACTCGCTAAATATCTTTTTGAAAAATATTCATCAAATCCAAAAAATTGGAATTTCCTTATCTCGACAAGTCCGCTAAGGGACGGATTTTTCGATGCGACAGTCTCAAATGTTGACGAGGTATGGCAACTCAAAATTGACTCAATCTACAAACCAGTACCTATTATCCTCGGGGCAAAGGTTGATCTCGACGCCGCAAAAATAGAAAGGAAGATGAGTAATAGTTCTCCGGCCTTTGGATATAGAAAGCTTGAGCCATCTCTGATGATGAATATTCTAAAAAAGTTAACTCAGGAACAACAAATAAATTCGAACAAAGAACCAGATATTAATAATTATATCAATTCCGTACTTGGGTCTCTGGAAACTGTCGCTCCAGTATCAGGGGGAAATTATGCTTACGGACCCTTTGTGTTTACTGATAGAAACCCTGCGGGTTCTAATGAATATCAAAAACAAGTTGCCGAAAAATTAGCTCTTAAGTTACGTGAAAATTTGAGGAATAGGTACTCAGGCTACGGTTAGCGTCAGAATAGCCTGTATTGGCCAGCTAGTGATTTATTCTCGACAACATTCGTTATCTAGAACCACTTTTCTAATGATTGAGTACGTTGGGCGATTGATTTTTTTAGTTTCTCTAGAGATCCAGTTACCCGATCTGTAGAAAAGTTTTTTTCTATACAAAGAAAATTTATGATATCGTCGTAACGCGGTTCAGTGAACTCAACACCGTCAGCATTTGAAACTTCCGGTTTTAGAAAGATATCCCGAATTTCTTGATATGGAATATCTGATAATGTGTTCTTAATTTTCTCAACGTTCTCTAATTTGCCGTATTCCCTAATCAGCTTTAGACCAGTTTTGGGACCAATGCCTGGAACACCGCCAGGGTTAAAGTCTGTACCAATCAAAATTCCTACATCTATTAATTGTTCCTGGGTCAATTTAGTTTGATCAAGAACCTGTTGGTGTTCGATAATTTCTGTTTCAACTTCAAAATACATGTTCCGATTAGGAACTTTTCTCTTGCCACTGATTGCTAGGTTACGGGTCAGTCTTTTTGCCCCAAACAGTATCGAGTCATAATCCTGGCTTGCACAGGTATATGCTATATCGGTCTTTGTTAGATGCGCTGCTGTGGCCTCTCCCTCCGAGAGGGCTTGAATAGAAGGTATTCCAAGAAGGTTCAAAATTTCTTTGGATTCCTCTATCATTTTATCGGTCAAAATAGATGTAGCCTGGCTATACTTTCGCGCGTCTTCAAATCTACCTTCCGTCACCGCTTCTTGGTATTTTTGGGACGCCTCCTCTTTTACTTGACGTCTACGTTCAATTTCCTTTGATTTTAATAAGCTGGGCTTGCCATCAAAAACGTAAACAAGTTTTAAATTGTCGGCCAACAAGTTGATATTACGGTAGAATAATCCGCTCAAATGGCTTGTTACATCCCCCTTGTTGTTCGTGAGAAGTTCACCTGTTGGGCCACGAATTGTTGCAAGGAATTGATAGATAGCATTATGCGCATCAACAGCCACTACTTTATTTGCTAATTCTGATATGACTATAGGAGACGGCATGACAAACGGTTTTAGATCTAATCCCATTACTTTAATTTGACTATGGAAGGATTTTACCTTTTTCTTTCACTTTGTCGGCGATATTATTCAGCGTGGCAGGCCCAACAATTTGTCGGTACACTTGGATGCCACATAACCATCGTGAAGCCCGTAATGAGCAATATCAGACTACCTAATAAATAAGAGACGACAAAGAAGAAAGTAGTTAATTAATAATTTTCTTTCAGCCTCAAAATATTGAGCGCTGAACCTGCATGAAACCATTCTATTTGTGATTTATTGTACGAATGATGTAGGTTTATATCTTCTCTGGTTCCGTCGCTGTGCTGCAAGTAACATTTAACAGGCTTCCCAGGTTGGAGGTCTTGAAGTCCTAATATACTTATTCTGTCCCCGTCCATCATTTTGTCATAATCATCTGCATTCTCAAAAGTCAATGCAAGAACGCCTTGTTTTTTCAGATTGGTTTCATGTATTCTTGCAAAACTTTTTACAATAACTGCAACACATCCAAGATATCTGGGAGTCATGGCAGCATGTTCTCTACTACTTCCTTCGCCATAGTTTTGGTCTCCTACAATGATCCATTTCACACCCTTTTCTTTATACTCTCTTGCAATTTGGGGGAATGATTTAGTGTTGCCGCTAAGACTATTTTTTCCAATTCCTACTCCTCCTGTGTATGCATTAACTGCACCAAGGAGCATGTTATCACTAATCTTGTCAAGATGACCTCTGTACATTAACCAAGGCCCTGCAGGAGAAATATGATCTGTGGTGCACTTTCCTTTCACCTTTGCAAGTATTGGGAGATTTTCAAAATCCTTTCCATCCCATTTAGTAAATGGTTCGAGCTTCTGCAATCTGCTACTGTCATTTTTGATCACTACAGCAATCCTATCAGGATCATCCGATGGTGAAAGATAAACGTCAGTGACTTCCTCGAAACCATTTGGTGGAATCTCCGGTGCTATCCTAGGAGGATCCAGCTTGAATTTTGTACCGTCATCTGCAGTTAACTCGCTATCAAGAGGATTAAACGAAAGTCTTCCAGCAAGCGCTAGAGCCAGGACAACCTCAGGGCTTCCAATAAAATTCATTGTCTCTCTTCTACCATCATTTCGTCCTGGAAAATTTCTGTTAAAGGATGTGAGGATAGTATTAGGTTCTCCTCTTCTTAGCTCCGGTCTGTTCCATTGACCTATGCATGGACCACAGGCATTTGCAAGAACGGTTGCACCGATCGTCTTCATGGACTCCATCTGTCCATCTCGTTCAATAGTTGCCCTTACCATTTCAGAACCAGGAGTCACAAGAAGTGGTACTTTTATTTTTACTCCTTTTGATTTAGCTTGATCTGCAATGCTTGATGCACGTGACATATCCTCGTAGGAAGAATTCGTGCATGATCCGATGAGCGCAACGGAGATTGTATCAAGATACTTGTTCTTTTTCACATCCTCTGCCATTTGTGATATTGGCCGCGCAAGATCGGGAGTATGAGGTCCTACGATGTAAGGCTCTAATTCGGAAAGATTGATTTTAATTAACCTATCAAAATATTTTTTTGGATTTTTTTCTATTTCTATTTCTATTTCACAGTCTTCTGTTAATAGTTCAATATGCTCGTTTGCGAGATCGGCTACACTACCGCGCCCAGTTGCTCTAAGATATGCCTCCATTCTCTGATCATACGGGAAGATCGAACACGTAGCACCGATCTCAGCTCCCATATTTGTTATAGTTGCCTTTCCAGTACAGCTAATTGATTTCGAGCCAGGCCCAAAGTATTCTATTATTGCATTCGTACCACCAGATACAGTAAGCTTTGAAGCAACATAAAGTATGATATCTTTTGGAGCAGTCCAACCGCTGAGTTTTCCTGACAAGTATACACCAATGCGCTTTGGATACAAAAGTTCCCACGGCATTCCAGCCATTGTTTCAGCTGCATCTAAGCCTCCAACACCTATCGCAATCATCCCAAGTCCTCCAGCATTTGGTGTATGTGAATCGGTTCCTATCATTAGACCACCAGGAAATGCATAGTTTTCAAGTACTACCTGATGTATTATTCCAGCACCAGGCTTCCAAAATCCAATGCCATATTTTCTTGATGCGGATTCCAAGAATTGGTAAACTTCATGGTTTTCATAAATGGCAGCCTTTGTATCAGATTTACCTTCAACCCGTGCTTGTATTAGATGATCACAATGAACTGTTGTTGGAAGAACAGTTCTTTTTAGGCCTGCCTGCATAAATTGAAGAATAGTCATTTGCCCGGTAACATCTTGTAATGCGACTCTATCTGGTTGTAAAAAGATATAACTTGTGCCTGATCCTGGTTCAGTTTTATCTATGCCAACAAGATGTCCGATTAGAATTTTTTCACTCAATGTAAGTGGCCTATTGACAATTTTTCTAAATTCTGAAACATTAGCTTGTGATTTCTTATAAACAGCAGAGACTAACGCCGGAGTTGTCGCTAAATGATTATTCAATATAGGAAATATATACCTAAGAATATATAAAGGAGATTTCTACGTTGGGTGCCCCGCGGAATGCTCACAAAAAAAGAAATTGAAAATATCATTCATTGTCTTCTACCCGGCCTAATACGAACTTGGGAGTTAATGGGTCATCGAGAATGCGTGAAGGATATAAGCGAGTTTAGATTCAAAAGTCCTAGGAACAATTTACACGTGATAAAGAGGAGTCCCTCCCCGTTTCTTATTTCAATTCTTAAAAAGAGCAAAGGATGCTAAGAAATAATGAGTCTATTTCCAAGTGAGGATATGCTTACCAAAGAAATCGAGTCATGGATAGGATTTGCTGAAAGCTTACGAGCAGAAGAAGCCTGTATATTATTAACTGACGGTTAATGGACTGTCATAAATATGCAAAGGCAATAAATGCCAAAGGCCAACCATTTCCATCAGAGTCCTCGATTATGGCGCTATTATTCATATACATAAAATTATAGATTGGTTGGCCTCTAAAATATTAGAATATAAACGATTGGACAAGCAAACTGAGTGGTCGATGTGTGAACTCATGCTAAGCTGTTCAGGATGGAATTATCCTGATACTGCAGACAAGGGTGGATGGACAGGGGTGTTCTATCCTACAGAGATACCAAAAGACTTCGCTATTATTCTCAATTGTTCGACACAAGAGAGGTCGACTCTACTTTCTATGACAGATTTTATTCACAAATGACAAAAGCTGCAATTTAAAGCCATGAATGGTATTTCGTTATTTGACAGTGAAACAAAGGTACTAGAACATCTGGCTATCCACGAAATAAACACGTCTTCTGCTAGACATGGATCGTAAAAACTTCATATATCCATTCTCTCAGTCGTTACGATTATTCTTCCACTGCCAATTTGTCTATCGGTTCACCAGTAGGTACCGTGAAGCATAAATCATTCAAGTTCGCTCACGTCTTGAACGCATAGCTGTAACTAGGGCTTACCACACTGCCGTTATCTACAATAAGATAATCTCGTTCAATACGACGCCCATTCATAAAACGGAGAAGGCAGTCCTTTATTCCGTCCGCGTATCTCCTTTGTGCTTCCAAAGTTGTCCCGGAATAATGCGGAACCATTGCATGATTAGGCATACGCCGCCATGGATGGTCCTTTGGCGCTGGTTGAGGAAACCAAACGTCACCTGCATAGCCTGCCAAATGGCCTTTCTCCAGCGCTTCTACGAGGGAAAGAGTATCGACGATCCTACCTCGTGCAGTATTGATAAGATATGCACCTTTTTTCATACGGAAAAGAAGATCGCGGTTAAACATGCCGTCTGTCTCCGGCGTTAAAGGTGTATTGATAGTAATGATGTCGGATTGTTCGACAAGTTGATCTAAATTAGCATAACGTGCTCCAAGTGCAAACTCTTCTACAGTGCTCAACCGGTGATAGTCATAATATATCATTTTAACATCAAATGCCTTCAGCCTTTCACAAACCCGCTGTCCAATCCTTCCCACTCCTATGATTCCAACAACTTTATCTTCCAAATCATGTGCTTTTGCCGCAATTTCTGCAATATCCCATCTACCATCAAGAACCTGTTTGTAAGCAGGTATGTAATTCCGCACAAGTGCTAAAATATGCATTACCACTTGCTCGGCCACACTTACAACATTGCTACCAGTAATCTCAGCCACCGTGATCTTGCGTGCAGCTGCTGCCGCCAAGTCTATATGATCAGAACCAATTCCCGCAGTCAGGACGATCTGCAGTCTAGACGCCTTTGAAATTCTTTCTTTTGTAACGTAGGCTGGCCAAAACGGAGTAGTAATCAAAATATCAGTAGTAGGGAGATGTTTGTCAAGCTCAGCCTCCTTATCAGTCAATACAACAAATTCGTGTCCTTGACTTCGGAGAAAATCTGTTAAGCCAAGGGCATTCTCTGCGCAGCCCAGGAGCTCCGGCGTCTTTTTTGCTATTTCGCCTCCAGGATAAAGAACTGCTACAATTTTCATAACGTCTAAAGTTGCAATAATGATTCAAATAAGGTTTTCTTAGACAGGATTCGAAAAATATTATAGCTTGATCTTATAGCATCGTGTTCTTAACTTGTGCTCTTAGATTTGCAGGATGTCTATGTTAATGATTGCCTCTTTAAAATATCCTAATATTTCGTCGCCAACCTGTTTTGGTTCCTTTTCATCTGTATCAATTTATATCTCCTCTATTCCAACTCTTATCTTCGAGATAGACTTGAGGAAAAGAATGAATGAAAAAAGTCATAATACTGTTTTACTTCGCTAGTTCTGTTGTCATTCCTTTTCACTACCACTCGATTAATGCATGTTTCTAGCTTGGCATTCAAAATGACAGATAATGAATTATAATCTTTTTCTTGAAATGACTTAATCCATTGTGGATCAGTTGTATGTGAGTTTCTGTGAAACAACTTTCCTTCCACATTTTTCTTTTCTAATGCTTCATCAATGGATTGGCATTAGCCTTTAGGTCAGGGTCCATTAAAGCTGATCTTCTAATGGACTACTTTAGTTTTTGGCTGATCCCGTGGGTCCTCTCATTATGATTAGGCGTTTCATACAAAACATTTAAGATTTGATATGGTAGTTGACTTTAACTTGAGTAAGCATCTAAAGTGCTGATTGTGGATGTTTACCTGATGAATGTAAATCTAACCTATCTTCCAATGAGTGCCCAAACTGCAATTGGAAACTGCAAGAAGAAGGATATTGTTGCTGTGCTAGTAACAATGTTAATCTGTGCAACTAATAATAATATTACTCTACTTGTCACTACCCGAATATTTTCAACGTACTTTCTCCCTATCTCTGTTGGTTATTATTCCTATATTTCTCCAAAAACACCATCATAAGCGAGTCGTTTACGGGTATTCGTTTGAACTCAAGGTATCCAAGTTTTTGGTATAAGTATAAATTCCGAGCACTCTTGTATCCTGTAAACAGTTCATAGCGATCAGCGAATTTAAAGTGTTGTTCAACTGCTTGCATGAGTCTAGTTCCTATACCTTTGTTTTGAGAATCTGGTTTGACGATCAACCGTCCGATATATGCAGTTTCTTTCTCAAGATAAGCTCGTACTGAACCAATTATATTCCGGTCTTCTTCCGTGGCCTTCAGAAATACCTGCTGTGAAAATTCTTGTTTAATCTCCTTTAATGTCTGTATCAAAGGAGGAAGGCTATAGTCATTATAAATCTCCGCCTCGCTGAGATAAGCACGCATCTGCAAATGAAGAATTGTCTCGACATCCTCAAGTGAGGCTCGCTTGATCTCTACGTGATCCACCTCAATTTAGTTGCAGGGGCACCCCTCATATGTATGCAGAGCTCATAAAATATCTTGCATCAGCATTGCCATCTAATGGCATGGCTCATCAAATAATTTCGAGAGAAAAGTGTAGAAATCATATGGATGAATTTCATCAAATACTATTGCATCAATTGAAGCATTCTGTTCTACCCTTTCCCAATGAAGCCAATTAAATTGTGACAATAGCAGCTGATGAACTGTCGCAACGCTAGTTGGGCTCATAAGGGTGCCAAAAAGAAGACGTTTGGTCATTATGTTCGATTTATTCCATTTTCCATTTTCGCCAATTTTAAGAATTGATGTTCCATCTAAGATGCCAGTAGTATTGCCGAAAATTTTTTTCAACCTCGAGTACTTGGCGTTGAGACAACTTTCAAACCAACGCAACAGGAGTTCCAGTTAGACAACTGATGGAGTTGATCAAAGGAACATATATAGGAAATTCGAATCTCTCACCTTGATGAATATGACTTTTTCAGCTTGCCTGTGTATGATTATATTATCTATGTTTCCGTTCGTACTCCAGCTTGGAACGCCAGTTAATATTATAACAACACCACCTCTAGTTTATGCACAATCATGTGTGAATAGCAGCTCCACTACTCTGAAGCCACTTCTGAATACTGGCGGTCTTTATATTTTTCACCCTACCAACGAAAGATCTATGGGTCAAGAAAAAACTTGCTCAACTCCAAGAGCACAATTGATAATAATAAACCATTTCAATAACACGGGATGCTCTACAGGATGTTTACCAGCGTCTAATTCTACGATAACCGTTTTAGGAGATAATCCAAAGCCCATCGCCTTCAAGGTTTCAACAAAAGATACTACCGTCACATTGGGTCCAGGTCATTATACCGTTGATGAGCCTAGAATGTCAGTATTTTATGGACAAGTTCTCTCACCTGATTGCTCGGGCGTCATAAGTGCTGGTGAAACCAAGAAATGCATCATAGTTAACTCATATTCCAATAATGTTCAGACATGGCTAGATAAAATAAATAATATCAAAATCCAATTTGGTTATTCACCGCCATACCCGTTTGTGGGAAATGTTACACAACTAAATTTCAAGGTGTCTAGTGCAAACACTAGCAAAGGCTTAGACCTAACGCATATACATATTGCAGTGATAAAAAATGTAACTGCAAACTTCAATAATAGTAACACAATAAATAACAAAAACTATTTTGTCACATTTGATAATCTAACTGCTCCTCATGGCATTTTCTCACTAAAGTATCAATTCTTACAAGAAGGAGCACACCAAGTCATCATCAAGATAGCTGCGAGAGATAGTGAAGTTGCTTTAGCATCATTTGATATTCCAGTATTATTGCCAGAGTAAGATAGAATTACTCTATATTGCCACTACCATAATAAGCCCTGAAACGAGAGCAGGTAGGTTTATCGTTATTCCGTCCACATATCGTAATGCAGACAGCATGGTATATGCTAATTTCCTTGCCTTTAGCCACGATCCCTGGCAAATCATTTGAATGCCTGATAGAATGCATAGGTTATTGCAATACAGCGAACCTATCAGAGAGCCTATATTTCGTTCTAATTAATACCTAGCAGGATAAATTGATAAAATCAATTATTATTACTGGAGCTTCTAGCGGTATTGGAAAAGCTACCGTTATAAGACTAGTGGAATCGGGCTATCAGGTTTTTGGATTAGCAAGGAGATACGATAAGCTTGTGGCTATTTCCTCTAAATTATTAACATCGTCAAGAGAAGACAAAGGAGATAATTATATTCCAATGGAATTCGATATAACTAAACCAGAAAGATTCGGCAGCATCATTAATGATATATTATCAAAGGCTAAAGGAGGTACAATTTATGGTCTTGTAAATAATGCCGGCTACGTTGAACCTGGAGCAATTGAGGATATAACAGTGCAAGATCTAAGAAATCAGTTTGAAACAAACTTCTTTGGGCTCCTTGAATTTACCAAGAAAGTATTACCATTTATGTTGGAAAATAATCAAGGGCGAATTGTAAATATAAGCTCAGTATCGGGATTGATATCTCTGCCATTAATAGGAGCCTATTCAGCTACGAAGTATGCAGTAGAAGCTATAACTGATGCTTTAAGAATAGAGCTATGGAATACAAACATCAAAGTAGTAACTGTCAATCCAGGACTTGTAGAAACCAATATCAATACAATATCAAAACCAAAAATTGACAATCTAATAGCAAACAAATCTAGGTTTTCTGAAATATATAGAAAATACCTGTATAACGTACCAAAAGGATTGCCTCCGGGTTCTGTTGCAACTGCTATATTAGAAGCAATATCTTCACAAAAACCAAAAACTAGGTACATTGTAGGCTCCACGAAAGTACGAATTGGAGTTAGGATGAAAAAATTTGTTCCTGATACAATATTTTTCTCTCAAGTTGCAAAAAGAATACATCAAGAATGATAATTCTTTCTATCTTTCATTGTGATTTCTTGATTGAGATTCCTTTACTTATAAGTCTCCATACCACTTTTTTTGGACATAAAATTCAATTGATTAGTTAGACTAGGCTAATTATTCAGTTCATACTATTAGTTAAACTAAACTAATTAGTAGGAAATGTTATTTATATTACAGAGTAATTATGACTACCAACTTCAGTAATTATTAGGCACAAAGTATAGACATTATTTGAAACAATCAAACAACAGTTACTCATATGAGCCTAATGCTACCTCTGAGCCGCACCGGTTGGGAGGGACAGAATTACATTTCAATAATTCAGGGGACTCACCAAAGATGAGTTGAGATCGTCTTGCCGATTTACCATTCATACTGCAAACTGAGCTCGCTTATTCTGGGAGAAACCTATTGAGTAGAATGTATAGGCGACTTACCAAAAGTGATTGAATTATTTAAACCAACTTTGTAGTCCTCACGGTCCGAACTATTAGCACAGACACAACATTG